>CAZILY010000214.1:0-2987 GCA_964540175.1 uncultured Pelolinea sp.
ATGATCGAGATTAAAAATCTAAACAAATGGTTTGGTGATCTTCAAGCACTGAATAATGTGAATCTCACAGTGCAGCAAGGAAAGGTGCTGGTTATTGTGGGACCCAGCGGATCCGGAAAATCAACCCTTTTGCGATGTGTCAATTATCTCGAAATGCCCACGAATGGTGAAATTCGATTTATGGGTAATCTGCTGGCGGAAAATGATGGCAACCTTAACAGCCACCGTGCGGAAATGGGGATGGTTTTTCAGAATTTTAATTTATATGCTCACTTATCTGTGCTTGATAACATCATACTCGCGCTGAGAGTGGTTAAGAAAATTGACCGAAAAACAGCTGAAGATATTGCGATGGTGCAATTAGAAAAGGTGGGCATTTCTGACAAAGCAAACAAGATGCCCCTACAAATTTCTGGTGGACAGCAGCAGAGGGCAGCGATCGCACGTGCGTTAGCCATGCAGCCGCAGTTGATGCTGTTCGATGAACCCACCAGCGCACTGGACCCTGAGATGATCAAAGAGGTTCTGGATGTGATGATGCTGCTGGTTGAAGAAGGGATCACTATGGTTATAGTGACCCATGAAATGGGTTTTGCCCGCGCCGCAGCCGATGAGGTCATATTTATGGATTTTGGGCGCATAGTTGAGAGAAATACTCCTCATGGGCTATTTAATAATCCGAAGAGTGATCGGGCTAAATTATTCTTATCGCAAATATTACATAATAATTAGCCGATTTATCCTCCCTAAAAGCATAGAACATAACTTTTATTATGTTCTATGCGATTAATAAAAAGACTCTCAATAGATCAATTAGAAAAAGTGATATTCTTAAGTAATTACAAATTTTGATAGATTCAAGAAAACATTTATGAGAAAAATAAGTATTATAAATTATCCACTCATAACTTTGTTGATATTAGCTCCCCTCTTAGGGGAAATGGTCTCTGGATCCTCACCGCCAAGTGAATATTTTCAGCCAATTACCTTTCTGATTCTCACAATGCTTTATGGCACAGGCGCTGTGATTATTCGAGAAGTCGTCAGGCGCTGGGAAAAGGGATGGGTGTCCATTCTTTTGATGGGGATGGCATATGGTATTTTTGAGGAAGGAGTTATTGTGCGGAGTTTCTTTGATCCTGGATGGCAGGATTTGGGGCAGCTTGCGTTTTATGGGCGGTGGATTGGTGTGAATTGGATTTGGGCTATTGCTTTGACCATTTTCCATGCGGTGGTGAGCATCTCAATTCCGATCGCAATCACAGAGTTGATCTTTTCCAAAAAAAAAGATGCTTTATGGTTATCCAAAAAAGAGTTGATCATATTCATCATCATATTTCTTGGGAATGTGTTGCTCGGACCATTATTCGGGATGAAAAACACTCCTGTGGGTATAATGGCCAGCATCATTAGTATTCTTGGGTTGGTATTTCTGGCATACAAATGGGTAACTTTTCCTGAGAAAAATAAGTTTGGTAAGGCAGCAAGCCAATGGGTAATTATTTTCATCAGCTCACTATTAATGGTAAGGCTGATTGCAGGAATGTGGTTGTTTCCATTTTTATCAGTTCCTCCGTGGATTATTGCTTTTATTTTCTTGGGCGGGTTACCCTGGATAGGGATGCGAATGTTCTCGCGGTTAGGGGCAAATCAATGGACGGAAGAACAGCAGTGGACCTGTGTAATTGGGCTGTTGATTCCATGGCTGTTGTTGGATATGTTCTCGGAACTGGATAATGCCATCCGCCCGGATGATACGAGCGGAATGATTTTAACCGCACTGCTCTTTTTTGCTTTCCTGATCATCATACGAATATTGATATATAGAAGAAACGAATATTCATGAATTGTCTTGATGTTCAGAAGAAGTTGCTTTAATGTCCTGAGAAGAATAATGTAGTAGAATGTTAAAATTCATTACGTATTATTTATAGGAAGGAAAATAATTATGGAAAACGGATCATTTCATTTTTACCCGGATAAAATCATTTTGCGCATCCGTACCAAAATGTGCAATAATAGCGAAGAGTTGTTAACAAGTGAGGTCTTTAATACATTCTTTCTGAAATTCATGAGTGATTTAAAGCGGAAGCAATCTAGACTGTTGAATGTATTCCCGGGAAAGCAATTTAATAAAGAAAAAACGGAATTAATGTTAGAGACTTTGCACTATCTGAATTCATTACCAGCTGAAAAAGTGATGAAATTGGTGGATGGTTCCGATGTATTTTTTAAGGACCGATTATTGTTTAATGAATTCGTTGAACAGATCTATAACAGCTGGCGTCAACTGCACCGTCTGATCATTTGCGATTCAGTCTTTGATAGATTAGATAAAAAACCGTACCGCACATTCAACGAAACGGTTGAAAATCTGATGCATTTAGTACGAAGTACGTATCGAAACATTCAGGAAAATATCACTGGCAACCACCCAAAAATCTACCGTCAGGTGAGTGCAGGCGCAGAAATTGGCGCGATCGTTCTACCAAAGAAAATGAAATATCCGACCAGTGATTATGATATCCTGGATGATATTTTTGTGATCCGCCAGGTGCTTATCTACCCTCCGATGATTTTCAACACCCCTAATAATAAAAGGAAAGGTGCTTTTGCCAGAATCGATAGAAATCCATTAAAAGGTGTGAAGTTTAATCCTGAAGAGTGGTTGGCGTATCCGGCAAAAGTCGGTCCGCTGTTAATTATGGTCTACTTCCCCTTGAATTACTTTGAACTTTGTTTTTCACTTTCCAATTTATTTGAATTGGCAGACGAGAATGACCTGAAGCGAAAACCTGACGCGGTTTATATTTATGGCGTACCTCATGAATATACATTGGATGTCGATGGTAATGAGACTGTTTTTTATGATGATGAAGAACACGACATAATGGTAGGGACAGTGCCTATGCAGGATGAATATGCATATTTTGGATATCTCAAGAAAATGATCCTGACTCTTCACAATATCAAGCGCATGAAAGATG
>CAZILY010000215.1:0-2976 GCA_964540175.1 uncultured Pelolinea sp.
CCCAGTTTTCTTTCAAGTCCGCACAGCGGATGTGTCGAAAGTGTTCTTGGAAGCGCGCCCGGTATGCTGCCGCCAGGTCCATACAGCGGTCATCATTCGTTTGGGCATCCGTGCGCCCATGCAGCGCGCTGATCACCATCAGCCCGCCTGAGAGCGCCCCGCACAATTCTTCGGTCGTCTCGCCCACCCCGCCTGCGAAGACCGTGGATAGGCGCAGCGCGGAGGGACTGATCTCATCCAGATAATGTGCTCCCACTGCTTGCAGGATCCCTTCTGAACAGTGCCAGCCTGTCTTTAGGTATTCTCTGGCTTGTTCCATGATTTCTGTCTTTGTCTTTGATTCCATAAGGATATTATATTGGAATATATTGTTTCCAAAGGATAAAAAAAAGAAACGCTCCCATCGATCGCAGGAAAACAACCTGATATAAATACCATACACTTTCCAGACAGGGATGAGTGTTACGCCTATTGTGATTGTTGAAATTCAAAAATTGCCTGAAATAATATTAGATTCTGATCGCCAGATATGGTATTCTTTCGAGGGTTGATAACTGCACTTGACCCTTGAATTCAAGGGAAATAAATCCAAGAGGAATATTTTTATGTCAAACAATAATACCGAATACCTGGGCCATATTTTCAATTATGCGGAAGATTATTTAAAAAATATCTGCCCACCCAATATAGACCTGAGCAAGTATCTAAATAATAGCAAATCCTTCACTTCCATGAATGAAATATGTGAGAGGTTGTTTGTGACACTACCAAACCGAAACTTAATGCCAAACATCATTCAATTTGACAAGAAAAGAGACAAACTGAATGAACTCCTATTTAGTTTTGACCCAATTTCAATACTTTCTCACTATGATGCACCAAGTCTGTTTGCCAAGTTTAAAGACACATTTCAAATAAAAAACACGAACAGCCCAAAAAATCTATGGTGGCAGTACACAAAGTCTTTAATTTCTGCCTGCCAGTTTCTAAGCAATTTTGAAAATGAAAAAGCATTTGATGAATTTATTTTACTCTTTTCAAAGAATGAACTAAGCATGGCAGCTTTACCAATGCTATTAGCAAAGGAGATCTATGGTTTAGGTTTTACATTGGCCTGCGATTTTCTCAAAGAACTTGGGTATACGGATTACCCAAAACCAGATGGTCACCTGGTGGATATATTTAGCAAGTTAGATATATGCACTGACAATGTGTATGAAGTCTATAAACACATTATCAAAATGGCTGAGGCATGCAGGAAATCCGCATATTATGTGGATAAAACCTTTTGGCTGATCTGTTCAGGAAAGTATTATTTAGATGATATTCAAATCCCTGGAATGAAGGATGAGTTTATTTCGACGTGTAAAGCGGAAATAACTACAGCGGCATAGGGGGAAGGGAAATATCCACAGATAAAGGATGACTCTATTGCAAATTTATCTTGAAGTATGCAATTCACCTATTTAGAAAATTCAGTTTGCCAGTCGGGGCCGTAACCAAGCTGGTAGCGCTCGCTGAAACTCCCCTGGTTTACAGCCAGAGCCACCCTCATCAACTCGTTGTTATAGATCATAGCTTCCCCTTTTTTGGCATAACCAAACGATTGCTGAAAAAGCAATTTCTCAGAAAAAACTATTTTTCCGGCATGGCGAATGGTCAAATTTAAATGATCACCGTAGGCAAAACCTGCTTCCGAAAACAAAGACAGCGGGATATTGGTCCACATATTGCCAAAATTCGGATCATTGATCTCGAAAATACCGCTCACTTTTCCGTGCTCAAGTTTTGCCTCCAGGATTGGCAAAGCGATAATTTCACTCACGGGATAATCCGGGCCGACCTGTTCATAGGTGATGATCCCGCTGGCCAGTCTCGCGGCGCAATAACTAAACAGGTCCCTGCCGTGGAATATGCTCACCCCCTCGGTGTTCTTCCCTTTTAGGCGGTTGATGGTTTGGTCAATCTCCCTGACCGCCATGATACCGACAAAGTGTTTTAGGTGGGTTAGTGAACCGTTATCCGGGGTGACCACGTAATAACCGTCTGCCGTTTTAGCCACGCAGGCTCTGCGAGGGGTGCCAACACCCGGGTCCACCACAGACACAAAGATGGTTCCATCCGGCCAAAACTGCATGGATTGGTACAGCCGATAGGAGGCGCTCCAGATATCGAATTGCGGAATCTCATGCGTTCCATCAATGATCTCCAGTTCGCGATCCACGCTCTTGACCACGCCGTACATGGCGCAGACAGCGCCTTCTTTGTAAGTAAAATCAGTTTGATATACAAGGTTGGGCTTCATGTGCTTGTTATTCTCCTAAATAAATGGATTGTAAAAACGGCTTTTATTAATAAATATCGACACACAGACAGTGGCGATGAAAATCAGCGCGGAGACCGCAACTGCTGAATAATCCTGCCGCGTGAATTTTTTGGACGAATACCAGGTGCGTGTTTTTTCTTTGGCAAAACCGCGCAGATCCATCGCGTTGCTGATTAGTTCGATTCTATCCAATGAAGAAAAGATCAGGGGAATGATGATCAGCAGGGCATTCTTGAAGCGGTCTTTTAAGCGGGCCTTATGGGATAGGTCCAACCCGCGGGCCTGCTGTGCCTGGCTGATATCGCGATAGTCCCTTTGGACATCCGGGAAATAGCGCAAAGTCAGAGCAACCGCAAAGGCCGCTTTGTAATTGACGCCGACCCTATCCAGGGAAGAGGCAAATTCACTGGGGTTGGTCGTCAGCAGGAAGATCATACCGAGGGGAATGACGGAGGCATATTTGAAAAATTTGGTGATCTGGTAAAAGAGCTGTTCGGAAGTCAGATAATAATTTCCAAACAGATGCGCTATCTCATGCCGTGTGCCGTAGATCTCTACACCATTTTCTGGTGAAAAAAAGAAAGTAATAATAGTGTTGGTAACCAGGAAGACCAGGACATAAACGACCATCAGGCGAATTTGGGAAAATT
>CAZILY010000216.1:0-2947 GCA_964540175.1 uncultured Pelolinea sp.
TTGATCGGTACACCAAAGAAACGTGCCCAATCAACTGCTGCTTGTACTTCGCAGTCAAGTGTATAAAGCTGAGGCGAACCATAAACGCCTTTGATATATGCTGAAGCAGGTAAATTTTCCACAGGTGCCTTTGAAGCAGGGGTTGGCTGTTGGGTGGGAGTGGGCATTTTTGTGGGTAATGGGTCGGGTTGAGCAGTTAGTGTGGGTACTGCGATAGGTGCTTTTTCGGTAGGCGCAGGCTGGAAAGGTGTGGGTGCGTTAGAGTCGCTAAATTGGGCTATTGATTGGGAGGTTTTTTCGTTGTTGATTCCTAAAAACAAACTCAGCAGCCGGTTGGATTGCGGATAGACAATAAAAACCATGCCGCTTGCGGTAATGAAGATGATTAACGCGAAAAATGTACCAAGCAGCGTGAGCCAGGAAAACCTTTTCTTAATATTTGTTTTCATCATTATATATGCTTACAGGTGCAATAATCTTGCCAAATTGAATATATCACATTGGTCAAGATTAGAAGGCCCGAAGCAGTCCTTAATAATCATAATTATATTATTGGTAGAATTGTATAAAACAAAAGAGGGTGTCAATATGTCAAAAGAATTCTGGATTGGATTGGCCGCCGGTTTGATAGTTGGCTGGTTGGTTGAATGGCTAATTGATTGGTGTTACTGGAGAAAAAAATATAAAACTATTGTTGGTCAGTTAGAAGATAAGAAAGACGACCTGAAAGATATCAAAGGTGTAGGAAAGATCATTGAAAAACGGTTGAACAATGCGGGAATATTCACATTCAAACGCCTTTCAGAACTAACACAGTTAGAGATTGAAAAGATCATTGGTAAAGCCCAAAATTTATCAGATGAAAAGGCATTCGTAAAACAGGCAAGAAAGAAGGCAAAGAAGAAGGGTAATTAAGGTGCCGTTATGAAGAATGCATTGATTAAAGTTGACCTGTTTAAATTGATTGTGTTAATTATTCTCATAATGGTGCTGATCATTCTGGTCCGTGAAGAACCTGCGGCACTTATGTCCCGTGAGATGGCGGGCGATGCGGACACGCAGCAATTTACAGAGAATAATCCTGGAGGAGAAAGCGGCGTTGCCCAAATTCCTTCGTTTCCTAAGACGGATGATTCCTTGAAATTAAATGAAGAAAATATGGGGCTATTAGACACCGGTGGTGTTTTGCGTTATCAATTGAGCGAAGATAAAAAGATTTGGGTACCGATAATTCCAGAAGATGTGTTGAAGGTTTTGCCTGATGACTTTAAACTCACTTCGGATGAATCAAATATATGGCACATTTTAGATGGAAGTGATGGCGTGCTGTATTCCTTTAATTCCGATGTTTTGAAATGGAATATGGCAGCGGAGGAGATCATGGAAGCGCAGGATGCTTCACGAGCAGAGGATGATAAAAGGATTCCAGTATGCGAGGGCGCAAAACCAGCACGATTGACTTCAATAGGTTCACACATAAAAGTGGTGAACGCCCTAATACCTTTGCGGTCATCACCGGATGCTGAATCAGCGAATTATGTGGTATCCCTGCCAAAAGGTACACATCTAGAGGTTGTGAATTTTCCGGTATGTACACGTTTTTTAAGCGGTGCAAACCTTTGGTGGGGTGTACGAACTGAAAGCGGTAGAGAAGGATGGGCAGCGGAAGCATCTGCGGTCACTGATGTGTATTATCTTCAGGAAATAAAATAACAAAAAGAGCGCTGTGGAAAACAGCGCTCTTAATTATTTAAAGAGAAAACTATTCTTTTTCTTTGGAGTCTACTGGTGGTTCATCCGTGTCCTCTGCTGGTATTCCTGCGCCCAGCACCTGTTCGCGGACGGCTGTCTCGATCTCATTACTCAATTCCGGGTTCTGTTTTAGAAATACCTTCGCGTTCTCACGGCCCTGCCCAAGACGAATATCACCGTATGAATAAAAGGCACCTCGTTTTGTGATTATGTCCAGAGATGCACCCAGATCTAAGATTTCACCAGTTTTTGATATACCTTCGTTGTACATGATGTCAAACTCAGCGGTACGGAAAGGTGCGGCGACTTTGTTTTTGACAACTCGCACACGGACATGATTTCCGGTGATTTCTGATCCTGATTTTATGGATTGGATGCGGCGAATATCCAGGCGTACTGATGAGTAAAATTTTAAAGCCAGCCCGCCTGGTGTTGTTTCCGGATTGCCGAAATAAACACCAATCTTTTGGCGTAATTGGTTGGTGAAGACGACAGCTGTCCGGGTTTGGCTGATCGCGCCGGATAATTTTCGTAGGGCCTGTGACATTAGGCGGGCCTGCATACCCATGGTCGCGTCTCCCATGTCCCCTTCAATCTCAGAGCGGGGAACCAGCGCGGCGACGGAATCTATAATAACCAGATCCAGCGCGCCGGACCGAACGAGGGTTTGCAGGATCTCCAATGCTTGCTCGCCAGTATCCGGTTGGGAGATTAGCAGATTGTCTACATCTACACCAAGCATAGCGGCGTAGGCGGGATCTAACGCGTGCTCCATGTCAATAAAGGCCACAGTGCCTCCTGCTTTTTGAGCTTCCGCAGCCATGTGGAGGGTCAGAGTCGTTTTTCCAGATGCTTCTGGCCCGAAGACTTCTGCTACACGCGCACGGGGAATACCTCCGACACCCAATGCGATATCAAGGGAAAGTGAGCCGGTGGAGATGGCGGCCACTTCAAGGTGGCGCGCTTCTCCCAAACGGATGATAGCGCCATCCCCGAACCGCTTGTTGATCTCTTCCAGCGCTTTATCAAGCACGGCTTGTTTGGCATCAATATTATTATTTTTAGATTCTTTAGACTTCGAAGGCATAAGCGACTCCATTAGGTTGGATATACTAATTATATATTATGTGATTTACGAAGACATTATAGTATATATGTTCTAATAAGTAAAATCGGTTCAAGTTTATTTAAAAGG
>CAZILY010000217.1:0-2945 GCA_964540175.1 uncultured Pelolinea sp.
ACGACATCTACAAGTCTATATACTATCTACAATTTAAGATTTTCGAGTTTTTGATAAACAATCTGGCGAGGGGTTTTTCGGCAGTTCGGTTTTCCAGTCATCAATCATACCGGCCAGTTTTTTGACAACCTGCGGATTCTGCGTTTTCAGATCGTTCTTCTCGTATGTATCGTTGGCAATATCATAAAGCTCAACATAGCTGCGATCTTCATTGCTGACAAGTTTCCATTTTCCATAAACGACGGCGTAAGCAACCCAGTGATCGGGTTCATAGTCCTTAGCTGGCCAGGAAGCACCTATCTTCCAGAACAAAGGTTTGGATCGTTTATCAGTAATATTTTTACCCAAAAGAGCGTCGAGCTGACATAGGCCGTCCGGTTTGTAATCGGCGGGTAGTTTTGCTCCGGCGATCCGGCAAAACGTTGGAAGCAGATCAACGGCGGAAATAAGTGAGGAATTATTGACAGCACCTGCCTTGATCCTACCGGGCCATTTCGCAATAAAGGGCACTCCGATACCACCTTCGAAGAGGCTGGCTTTGTAGCCTTTCCTTCCGCCGGTGATGCCCTTAGAAGCACCAATGCCGTACCCTGCACCAGTTGCGGTATCGTACGCCAGCTTTAAAGGGGTCGGCGTAGCTGCCCTTGCAGGGCCATTGTCAGAACTGAATATAACCAGGGTATTGTCAGCAATCTTCAATTCGTCGAGCGTATTCAATACTTCTCCGATCCTGTCATCAGCGTGGGACAAAACGGAGGCGTAGATATTATCGGCTTCTTTTAAATCGGGGAATCTCCATCGATATTTTGGAAGCGTGTGGAACGGAGTATGTGACTCATGCATCCAGAGGTTGATGAAAAACGGATTGCCCTGTTTATGACACTTTCTAATAAATTTATTCGCTAAACGAGCATCATCATGTGGGGGCATCTGCTCGCCTGCACAGTTGAAAGCACCGTACTCGTTATAGCCATATTCAATCGGAAGCGGTGAGTCTGGGACCATGTTGTTGGAGAGATGCCACTTACCATAATGAGCGGTGGCGTATCCGCTGTCTTGGAGGAACCTGGGTAACAATGGAGCTTTGGGGCTGAGCCAGTCGGGCATATTTCTTTTTTGATTAGTGTCGGGCCAGGCAAAATGTCCCTTGATGTTGTAACGTGCCGGAAACTGGCCGGTCATTACTGCTGTACGGCTTGGAGAGCAGACTCCGCTTGCTACGGTGAATTTGCTAAAGTCGGTGCCCTCTTTTGCTAAACGGTCAATGTTAGGGGTTTTGACATAAGGATGATTGTGGCAGCTTAAGTCGCCCCATCCCCAGTCGTCGGCAAGGATAAATAGGACATTGGGACGACTGTCTTGATTTGCTTTTGAGTGGATAGGTGATACTGCACTGCAATTCCTGTTTTTATCATTTGCAGCAATGTTAAAACATCCCGGAACAAAAGCTGAAACGGTCCCGAGCCCTAAGGTTTTGATAAAATTACGTCTACTTATTCTAAGCATCTAAAAAATCTCCAAAAAAATCAGTAATATTGTTATTATCCAACAAATTGAGCATCTGCTTTATTATTATTCTTTGCTCTTAAAGTCTTTCAATGTAGATATAATACGCTGGATAGACTCTGTCATCCTTATCGATCAGTTGGGCTTCCATATCATATTTACCGGCAGGGATATAAGCCTTGAAAGTAACTTCTTCCTGTCCCGGTTTAATCTCTGAAGTCTGACTATGAAAATCGGCAACACTCAAGAAAGCTTTTACGAAATCTGTCTTGGTACTTGCAGGCATTACCGTATCAAGTTCGATAGTTTTTTCCTGTTCAGGAAACGTTTCATTAATCTCCAATCCACTTTCCCTTGGGAATCTGCGAAGTGTGATAGTATACTGGCCATCTTCGACAAATTCGATTTTCCACATTCCCTCAGCTTGACCAGCACTTGCCGCATAGTACTGGTGCCAATGTCCATATTTGCTAGTCATCATATCATGCGATGAAATACGGCTTGGGTTCTCATAGGGCGACCCTACCTTGATGTAGGCGTATCGCTGGTCAACACCCTCGTCCATAAAAGACTGCCACCATTTTTCATAACCTTCGGCCAGTTGCCTTGCAATTTCGGGATTCTGATCAATCACATTTTTAGTCTGGCCGAGATCTTTCGTTACATTATAAAGTTCCTTTCCATTTACCAAACGCCAGTCTTTATTCATCACTGAATAATTTTTGTATTTGACCAGATTTTGCACTCGTTGTGTATCCATATATAAAATACGGTCAGGCCAGTTTTGCCCTTTTCCATATAGAAGCGGCTTGAAGCTCATGCCGTCTAACGGTTTAACCGGGTTAAAATTAAACTCTAAAAGATCGACAAACGTGGGCAGCAGGTCATAATGGGCAACCAGCGTATCAATATCTTTGCCTCCGGTAAGTTTGCCATTGGGCCATTGAATAAAGAGAGGAACACGGTGACCGCCTTCGTACTCACTAGCCTTGGCACCTTTAAGTCCCGCATCGTAAATAACGTTACCGCCTGCGGTCCCATTGTCGGTCATGAAGATTAGGATAGTATTGTCGGTTAATTTCAAAGCATCTAACTTTTTACGCAACGCTTTAAAATTGTCGTCAATATTAGTGATCATCCCGTAAAACCGCTTAAATCGATCAGGCAGTTCGTCTACATCTTTGTATTGATCCAAATATTTCTTTGGAACGTTTAACGGATTATGCGGAGCATTGGTTGAAAGGTAACAGAAAAACGGGCGATCTTTGTTTTTTTCAATAAACTTCAATGCCTCAGCAAAAAAAACATCAGTACAGTATCCTTTGTACTTTCTGGTTTTGCCGTTATGCCAATAAGTATCATCAAAATAATCATTCATCCAATAATCCGGGCCCTGTGCAATGCCGCCTCCGCCATGCCTTACCACCTCCTGAAATCCC
>CAZILY010000218.1:0-2938 GCA_964540175.1 uncultured Pelolinea sp.
ATAAGTGGGATACAATCATTTAAGAAGTAATTTTTACGAGGAGAAACAGAGCAATTATGACGCGTACCTTAATTCGTGATCTTACAGATCATATCGATGAAGTAGTAACTATCAAAGGGTGGCTGCAGATCCTGCGCGACCAAAAGAAGATGCAGTTCCTTATCCTGCGCGACCGGACCGGATTGGTGCAGGTTGCCCACTACCGCCCTGAGAATCCCGAGCTAGGAGAACAAATCTCCGCACTCGGCACTGAGGCAGCCCTGTCTGTGACGGGTAAAGTGGTCAAGAACGACGTGGTCAAACTGGGCGGATTAGAGATTCAGCTGCACGACCTGGTCATTGAAAACAACGCCGAGGCACCCCTTCCGTTTGACCCTTTCGATGAAGAGAATATGCCGGCCATCGATTATCGGATGGATTGGCGCTATCTAGACCTGCGCCGTAAAAAGAATTTACTGCTCTTCCGTGTGCAGACACTCCTGGAACACGCCATGCGCGAATACTGGATAAAAGAAGGGTTCATTGAGATACATTCCCCCAAGATCATGGGAACCCCCAGCGAATCTGGAGCCGAGCTGTTTGAGGTGAAATATTTTGAACGTAAAGCATACCTGGCACAGTCTCCACAGTTTTATAAACAAATGGCGATGGCCGCTGGGTTTGAACGTGTGTTTGAAGTTGGCCCCGTGTTTCGGGCGGACCCCTCTTACACATCCCGCCATATGACTGAATTCACCGGGTTAGATATCGAAATATCATGGATAGAATCCCATGAAGATGTCCTGCAATTCACCGAACGCTGGCTGCAGTACGCCTTCCAGCGGGTGAAAGATGAATTGGGCGAGGAAATCAAAGATGTCTTTGGTACAAAAGTTACCGTACCAGATGTACCTTTTCCCCGCTTGACAATGGCGGAGACTACTGACATTCTCAAAAAAGTTGGTTACAAACTGCCGCCAGAACGCAAGGGCGATCTGGACCCGGGTGGCGAACGCGCGATCGCAGATTATGTCAAAAAGGAATTTAACAATGAATTCTTCTTCCTTATTGATTGGCCCATCGCTGTTCGGCCTTTTTATCATATGCGCCATCCGGACAACCCGAATCTAACGCGCAGTTTTGACCTGATTGCCAGCGGCTTAGAGATTGCCACTGGCGCCCAGCGTGAACACCGTTATGAGATCCTTAAAAAGCAAGCGCTTGAATACGGCTTAGGATTGGAAAGCATCCAGTTCTATCTGGATTTCTTCCGCTATGGATGCCCACCGCACGGCGGTTTTGGTATGGGCCTTTCCCGTTTGCTGATGGTGCTGCTCAAATTACCCAACATCCGTGAAGCTGTGTACCTGTTCCGCGGCCCCAACCGGCTGCATCCGTAGGAGGTTAGTGTGATCATCGGAGAACGCGTTCGGTTACGCGCGATGGAAAAAGAGGATTTGCCAGCGTTTGTGCGCTGGTTTAACGACCCGGAAGTACGCCGCAATTTACGGATCATCCAACCCCTCTCAATGGGGCAGGAAGAGAAATGGTACGCGGATATACTCAGCACCCCGGTTGAAGAACATCCGCTGTGCATCGAAGTTAGCCAGGGCGAGGATTGGGTTTTTATCGGCAACCTGGGATTTATGCATATCAACCAGTGTGACCGCAGCGCGGAGGTTGGGATTTCCATCGGCGAAAAGCAGTTCTGGAACCAGGGGTATGGGTCTGAAGCCATGCGCCTGATGATTGCTTATGGATTTGAGAATCTTAACTTAAACCGCATCTATCTGCATGTATTTGAGACCAATCCACGTGGAAAACGCAGTTACGAAAAGGTGGGTTTTTCTGTGGACGGCCGTTTACGCCAGGCGCGTTTTCTGGAAGGAAAGTATGTAGATGTATTCATTATGAGTATACTTAAAAGTGAATGGAATAGTGAAAAGAAGATTAGAGGTAACGAATGAGTATCTCCAGGCATTTGGGCAGAAACCCGGCGATGTATGGCAATATACGTTTATTTTCCGGTACATCTGCCCCGGACTTAGCGAACAGCATTGCATCTTACCTTAATTTACCGTTATGCGGTCGGGATATTTTAACTTTTCCGAACGAGAATATATTTGTCAAACTGCATGCCAGTGTGCGCGGGCAGGACTGCTATGTGATCCAATCCACCAGCATTCCAGTGCAATATAACCTGATGGAAATGTTAATCATGATCCAAACCTTGCGTTTGGATTCTGCGGCACGCATTACAGCTGTTGTCCCCTATCTATGTTACTCGCGCTCTGACAAGAAAGATCAACCCAGAGTACCGATCACTGCCCGCCTGGTCGCTGATATGATCGAAGTGGCTGGCGCGGACCGCTACATGACGTTTGACCTACACGCAGACCAAATCCAGGGATTTTTCTCGATTCCCGGGGATATTTTATATGCGTACCATGTGCTGATTGACCATCTAAAGGATCTGGTGAGCAAAATGGAAAAGCCAGTCATGGTTTCACCGGATCTAGGTTTTGCTAAAAAAGCTCGCAACTATGCGACCGGCCTCGACTTACCCCTCGCTTTTATTGAAAAGCGGCGCTTATCTAACGCGCCTACTGCCAAAGCGATCACTCTCATTGGTGATGTCACCAACCGCGATTGCATTATTCTGGATGAGGAAATCAGCACCGGGAACACAATTATAGCAGCCGTTAACCTGATCAAAGAACACGGTGCTAAAAGCATCACCGTTGTTTTTATCCATCCGGTGCTTCCCCCCGGCGCGGCTGAAAAGCTCGCTGCTCTGCCTGTGAAGCGCTTCATCACCACAGACACTATCCCTATTTCAGCAGATAAAAAAGCCAAGTTCGGGGACCGATTGAAAATAATCAGTATCGCATCGCTTTTGGGCGAGGTGATCTGCCGCGCTAACGAGGGCCGCAGCGTAGGCCAATTATTCAACGAATGA
>CAZILY010000219.1:0-2934 GCA_964540175.1 uncultured Pelolinea sp.
TAATCCAACCGATCATGCCGTAGTTGCGGGGGCGGCTATCTATAGTTATGTGCGCCAAAAACACTCTTTTTCACTCACGGAACCTGCTGCGGACGCTTATTATATCCGCAAGAAAAGCGGTTTCGACCTGATATTGTCTAAAAATGACAAGGGCGAAGGCGAAAAGAAAGAATATGAATTAGTTTCAGATTCAAAGATGTTGAAGATCCAGATTTTTTCTGGTGAAGAGCATGAAGATCAGCCAATCGAAGCGATTTATCACACCTTAATTTATCAGGGAGGAATTCCAATTGACCTCGGTAAAACATACCCGGAAGGCACTCCTATCTGGATTCGAATGTTGTATGCAGACAAAGATAAACATGACCATACAAAGGTACCATGGGTTTCTGTTTGGTTGAAAGACGATAAGAAGGAACCTGATTTTGAAATTAAATACAGCGACCTTAAGCTGGAGGAAGAATGAAAAAAATATTTGAACCAGGCGAGTTAGAACTTGCTGATTTGGGCGGCGATCCAAACCGAGTAGTTGAAATTCAGAATAAGGTTAAATTACTATTAAGCGGTAATCGGCAAAGACGTGAGGAAATTAAGCAGGAGATTGCCAAGGAGGATGCTTGGGCTCTGCCTGGACTTATTAATGCGACATATGTATATATGAATGACTTTGATGACAATCCCCCATTGCAAAACTTAATATCTGAGATGATGGCAAGCGCCGCCAAAGACAATATTAGCGCTCATCGTCTTATTCTCCAGGTCGGAATTCTTGAAAATCCCTTTGAAACGCCGCGAAAAATTGCTTTAGATGCTTTAGAAAAACTTCCTTGGAAATTAAATCGTGAAGATTTAGACAAAACAAAAAGAAGAATCAAATCGGCAGAAAAAATCCATGACGATTTGGCTGTGATGGACTTGTATTCGGTAATGTTAATGACAGGGAAGGAAGATGATTTGAAAGAAATTCTTTCCAAATGCTGTGAATGGATAGAAACAGCCAAAGCTGGAGATTTATTGCCAAGATTAACCAAAGCCTTCCCTAATGAAATTGAAACCATTATTACTGTGATATGCGATGATTTAAGACGAAAGGATGAATACAGAAATGGGGATATTGCTGAACATCTTGTTGAGTCTTTACGCCCTGTGCCGCCAGAATGGATTACCAATGGATTATTAATTAGAACATCCATTGCTGTGTTAAAACAAGGCAACCCTCCTCGACATACTGTAATTGAATACTTATGGAGAGATGCGATTGAGGATTTTTATAAGGTGAATCATGAAAATCATGATTATTTTGAGACATTAGCATCTAATATTTATACTGCCGGAAAAGACATAAACGATGAAAATGTAAGAAAAACGCTATTTAGGTATTGGTTTCTAGCACTTGGGTCGTTAAAAGACAGCTATTTACATGAGATAATATATCATGCTGCGGCCGACGAACGGAATGATAAAATATCTGATTCCTGGGCAATAGAAGCAACCGGCGAACTCTTTTTCATGGGAAGAAATCAAAAAGCGCAGAGTTACCTTCAAGAAGTTAAAGAAAACTATCCAAAAAGATATGAAATGGCTCAAGAAAAATATGAAAGAATGCACGGATCAAGCAAAACCAGAGGCATGGATTACTCTGAATCAGGTAGTGGTGAATTTGATTAATCAATAGTCAATATAAGAACATAAACCTGTAAATTTCTACATTTATGGCTATTGTGTCATATGCTGGCTTAAGAGAAGTCCTTTTATGTGATGGCAGTCTTCTACATTTATTGAGGTAGAGCTGCCTTGATGGGAAATCAGTGTTTTATCAGTAAATCATCTCTCCCAAATTTGAAAACTAGCTGCAACAACAGACGCAGCAACAATGAATAAAAATCTCTGGGATGATGTGGCGTACTAGAACCACATCATTGATTGGAGGAAAACATGATCTGGAATAAATCGAATATGTTTGGAAAAGATCCGGCAGAAGAACCTCTCCCCAACAGCCACACCCGCCAGGAGTACTACGACGCTGGCTTCTCGGATATGGATATCGAATACTGGGGTTTGGACCAGACCGGCGCACCAGATCCCAACGCTGCCGGTTTTTTGATCATGGATTTCCTGGACGGGGATTTTGATGGGGACGGAGAGCTGGATTTTTAACTAAAAACAATATTTGAGTAATATATGACCAGTAAAAAACAGATCCATGACTTGATCGGCAATCTTCCTACGGAATCCGGCTTCAAGAAAAAGATGCGCTTTCATCAAAGCTGGTGGAGGGCATTTGTGCTGGCCGAAGAGCAAGGGCAGTGGCCAAAATCGAAGGATCCAGATAAACGGATCGGCAGCACAATACTCAATGGACAGGAAACGGGGAAAAACTTCCTGACTAAAAACGCATTGGCTGCTGTCAAACAAACACAAAAAGAACGAAAATCGAAGAATTTTGGGATGCTGGAAGGGGATCGCTTGTTTAACAATTTGCTCTCCAGTCAACCGCTGTGTTTCAACTTCTTCGGCGAACTGAAAATGGATTTGGATCTGGCAGCTGATGTTATCCAATGTTTTTACCCAGAAATCACAAAGGTTACAAACGTCTGGTTTGAGTATGCGCCTTTTGAGCGATATACCCAGGACAACTCAGCCTTTGATATCGCAATAGAACTAGAGATCGATGATCAGCGAGGGTTGCTGGGGATGGAATGTAAATTTACAGAGCCATTTTCGCAGAAGGAGTATGACAAACCAGCCTATAGGGAGATCTTCCACAAAAGTGAAAACTTCAAGGAAGAATATTCAACATATAAAGCCAGCCGCTTCAATCAGCTCTTCCGCAACCAGCTGATGGCGGAGGCTATGGTTCAGAACGGGGATTACGATTTGGGGTTTTTTGCACATCCCCTCAAAAAGGTTCAATCCAACAGCAGCCCTAGTCAT
>CAZILY010000220.1:0-2926 GCA_964540175.1 uncultured Pelolinea sp.
ATAGTGGAGTCGTCTTTCCCGTTTGATTTACCCTCTCTCTCACAAGAAAAACTCATACCATTAAACTCTCGGTAAGACGTCAAATAATGGCTGATAAGTAATGTGTCAAACTGCCCTTTCTTCTTATGTAAATGGTGCAACCGTGGTGCAACCTGAGTAGAAACTATAGAACCAATAGAAAGTTTTACACCTACTTTTGTCACTCTGTAGACATAATAGACACAAATAGACACTATAGAAAGGATAGAGTGATTAGAAGAAAACTCTTAATCAGTGGGTTCCTATAGAAAAAGACATTTGAAATCTCCTTAAGAGAATTCCAAACCACTTCGATAACCCACCGCAGCCGTGTATGCAACAAAAAAGTAGTGCTAGAATTTATGATTTACAATAATCGAGAAAGCTCCACATCGCAGGTAATTAAATTAAACAATCCTGCGGATCACTGCATCACTGCAGGATCGGTGGGATTATTAAGATGAGAATTTACATTGATTTGGTGCAAGAAGTGATGAAATAGGGACAAAAACTTTATGGAAGAAAATATTAGATTACCGGAGCCTCAAAAAGAACTTGAATTTCCTTTGATGAAAGCATTAGAGAAAAGACGATCAATAAGGAAATGGAAAGATACTCCAATCTCAGAGCAAAAATTATCAAATCTTCTATGGGCAGCCTGCGGTGTGACAAAGGAAAAATATGGCAAAGTTAAAAGCAAAAGAACAGCACCTTCAGCATGTAATTCACAGGAAATCAGAGTTTATGTGCTTTTGCAAAATGGCGCATATTTATATAACGAAGAAAATCATGAGTTAGTGAAAATTCTCTCAGAAGATATTAGAGAATTTATCGGTACTCAAAAAATGATGAAGCGTGCTCCTATGGGGCTCGTTTTTGTTGCCGATCTATCAAGAATGACTAGCCCCTTTGTAAGAAGGAAGGATGCTCAACGTTTTAGTGCTTGGGTTGATACCGGATATGTGAGTCAAAACGTTTACCTATATTGTGCTGCTTCTAACTTGGGAACGGTTGCCTTGGCGTTAATTGATAGAGAAAAACTGCGTAAAGCAATGGGTTTGAAAGAGCATGAGAAGATCGTTATTACTCAAGTTGTAGGTCACTTGCTGACTACTGACTCTTAATCAGGAGATTTAGAATTACCATATGTATTGATATAATTAGAGCATAGGACTATTGAAACTTAATAACCGCCATATCTGGGTAAACAGGCATAAAATCCACGTAAATGGCCACATTTGGGGGTGGATTGAGTCTTGATTAAGTCTTAGGACTCATAAGCCCTTGGTCGTGGGTTTAATGCAAAAAAAACTAACACTTCGCAAATTCCTCCCTTTGATAGCATTTAAAAATCGATTAGAATAATTTCGGTAATTTTTCTTTAATTGTTGTCGATAATGTATTTTTTGTCTGTGCAGTTAGCGATGAAAAGACTTCAGTTAACAATGTCTTTGTTTTGTCATCTAATTTTGCATATTTTTTTCGAATTATATTAATTTCTTTAATATTCTCCCGCGGATTAATGGCTGTTCCTTCTGAAGCCCCCAAAATATCAAATAATGCCTCGGTAAACAATTGCCTTTCAGGCAATGATATAGCTGGGAGCCAGGATTTTAATGTGCGTTCCAACAATTTGGTTATGTTGGATAGGTTTCCTTGCATAAATTTTGTGCGCTCTACTCGCCAATTCAGAGCATTATGTTGATTGATATTGTGTGCCGAGCTGGAAAGCACCGTTCTTTTCCCAACCGGCTCTAAGAGCATGCCGACAATCGATTCTTCTGGGACATAGTTGAACACTTTATGTTCGCATTGTGAAAAAGAGGCACGCGGAACAACATCAAAATCAAAACCAGGGCCATCAAAATTTATTATTTTAGATAATCTGCTTTGGCGTAAAGCGTTAAGATGTGAACCTGCATATACTGCCAAATTTCCACCTTTTGAATGGCCACATACCGTAAATTTACTGGAAAGAATACCGATTGTACGATCAAGGTATCTGCAAGCAGATTCTTGTGCAGGTATTTGCTCCATGTAGGCTAGTTCAAAATCCTCTTTCCATCCGACCAGAGAATTGTCTGTTCCGCGAAAAGCAACCACTTTTTCATGTTTAGCGTTAGGGAGAATAAAGGTAATGGCTGCGAATTGCCGTCCAACAATGAAATCTGTATTTTCCTCAAATCGGGATAATTGGATATCTTTAAATCTTGCGCACGTGGCCGCCTTCTTTAACAAATCCAATAATTCGGAATCCAGGGAAGCGCTGGCTGTTGGATTGATATTGGAGGGCTTTGTTTCAGTTGATTGGATCTTCGTGAAGTATTGAGCCGAAGTATCTTTTAGAGAAATTCCTTTATTTGATCCAATGCCCGGGACAATATCCTTATAAGGCAGATAACTTAGCATTGATAAAATTAGCGCATCAATATCATTAAATGGGTCTTTTGAAAAACTTAGATCTCCCCGCCAATGTAAATAATCCATTGCTGTACCCATTTTGCAACTCCTTATACTCGCATCGTTCAGATATTGGAAATATTAGCTTCAAGCCGTAAATGAAACATACATTTCAAAGAATACTGCATGCGGGGGAAATAATCAAGACGCTTGCTCGCGCGAACTTGCTCAGGATAATATCCCGGCCATTCCGTTGATCAATGACATGACGGACGAAGATCAACAAACGGTTGTTAACTGCTTGCGAAATGCTTGTGGGGTGTGGTCATGTATAAAAGATATCTTAGGAGTTGGTAAAAGTTTTCTTGAGTGTCTTTTGAATTATGAAAATTGGACTCAAAAACAATTAATAAGTCACCATATGGGGGTATTGAGAGACTTTCCTAGAGCATAGGACTCATAAGCCTTTGTTCTTAAATTCAAATCCCACCAATTTATATTTTTAGCA
>CAZILY010000221.1:0-2922 GCA_964540175.1 uncultured Pelolinea sp.
GCTTGAATTGCAACAGGATAATTATTTAAGACTTTACCACCAGCGACACTAACTTTCAGATCATTACTCTTAGCCTCTCTGTAAGTGGTCTTCCATGAATTCGGATTTTCTGTAAGATGTTTTCTGTAAGCTTCATTTGGACCGTAATAATCGTCGGCTGATCGATGCAGGGTAATCAATTCCAGGTCAAGCTCAATGCGGTCGCCCTTTTTGAAATCAGTAATATCATCAGGAGGCAGAAGTTCGATATCAATATTGTTTAGATTGGATTTAAATACTGGTGCGGCGATCGTCGGATTGTTATATGTTTTGCCGCTAGCGATGACCTTGTAATCCCTGATGACCAAAGCTCGATATCCGGTACCCCAGTCCTTGTCGGTGGTATGCTTAGAACCGGGTAAGGCAACCCACCATGGGCCAGGGCCTGTAAGCGTTGTGTTTTCCAGAAAAACCTGTCTGCCCTTAATCGTATTGGGGATGTCGAGTTGTTTTATAAGTCCGTTAAGGTTGCCATAAGCTATTTGCGGTGAGGTGTAATTATGGGTTCTGCCGATCTTGAAGAGCCATATGTCTTTGGGCTTTACATCAGATTCGAATTGGTAGGTGAACTTCTGGAAGGTTCGGGCATAGTCATCGGTTCGCAAGGTTTGGATTTGCGTAGAAAAATCTATTTCCTGATTAGCACCATAGTACCCTTTGTGTTTGACATTGGTCAGGCACGGTCCCTGCGAGAGGTATGCGGTTTTCATACCATTCATAAAATATTTTTCTTGGTTTTCATCATTGATGTTTAACCAGTCTCCGCCCCAACCGGCATCTGTCCAGCTCCATTTTCTGCCCTCTGATCCATTGCGAGCCATCAGCATACGTATGTCAGTAATTGCAACATCAACGCAACTCATATCCATGTCGAAGCATATCGTTTCACCCCAGCAGCCAATAGCAAGTTGGTCCCACCTGCCGTTGTTACCGTTGATATTTGTTTTACCGTAACCGACTAGACTAAGTTGAGCATGGGAAGCTGAAGGGAGTTTGCCATAGAAGCCATAAGCGATACGCAGGATGTATGTTTTATTCTTTTCAGCGGGGAGCATTGTATAAGCCATCAAATATCTTCCCATGCCCGAATGATGCCAGTTCTTGCTTATCTGGACCGGAATGCCCATAGGCCGCCCATCCTCATAACAAAGTATTGGACATAGGCCCGTAATGTTTGCGGGAGGACGCATATCCAGCAGGAAAGGAATCGCTTCATCTTTACCCGAACTATTTACAGTGATCTTGAATTCATCATAATCTCTTATATCGGTATAACCTGTTTTCCATTTTCTTTTCAGCCCGTTGACAAAAGCAACGTAACAGTTTTTGCTCTTGTCAAAAGTAACCGGGAAGTTCTGTCCATCACTGTAGCTTACTTTAATTT
This sequence comes from uncultured Pelolinea sp., assembly GCA_964540175.1. Classification (GTDB taxonomy): domain Bacteria; phylum Chloroflexota; class Anaerolineae; order Anaerolineales; family Anaerolineaceae; genus Pelolinea. Next base: position 1,424 of record CAZILY010000221.1, read on the forward strand.
TCGCCGGTGGAGTATTGTCTGCGGAAGTTGGGTTGCAGGTCAATGTAATGCTTTTGCTTTCATCTTTTTTCCAGAGTTGCGAAATCTTTTCGATTTTCCTGAAATCACCGACTTTGCTTTTAAGAGACATTTGCATAGACGCATTTTTTAAATCCGATGCCGGTGTCACCTTCAGGTCAAAAGTGATGGTATCGGGCCATGCAACCAGATCGAGGCTGGCATTGCAATCCAGCTTTTTACCGCCAACGGTTCTAAAATCCAACTCAATAAATTCATAATGCTGTACATAACGGCCAGATTCCCACAGCAGTGCATTCGAAAGGCGTTTGACGCCCTTATCCAGTCCTGCTCTACAGGTTCTAGCCCGGTACCTAACACCATCAACTACAATATCCATTAAAAATTGCGATCGCGGAAGTCTTTTCACCTTTTCGCTTTTACTCTCTAAGGCATGTTCATAACTAATTGTATTACTGAGTAAACCGAATTGAGCTTTGCTTAAATCATCCATATCCAGAACAAAGCCATATTGACTGGTCTCAACAGCGAACAAATCGGCACTGCTGTCATTATGGTTTTTTCGCCAACCGTTGAGCCAGTAACCATAGGTATAATCTGTAGCGGCTGCGCTTAACTCGGTTGAAATAAAGAGTACCAAACTTAATAATAAAAGTTTTTTCATGAAAATATCTTTTCGCTAAATCACATTCCAAAGCAGGATTAGTTTGTAGGAGAAAAATGGATAGACTTTAGACTTGCAGTGGCCGTATCACCTTCCAGGCAGGATACGCTTACTTTGTAACGCCCTGCTTTTGGGAAATTTAAAAGACCCATCGGAAAACTCTGATAGTTATGTGACGAATTTTGCTGATTGCGAATCACCTCGCCGCCTTCAACAGCAACCTGCCAAACCAAACGACCTTCGCCTGCATAGGTCAGGGCGACCTGATAATCACCCAGCTCAAGCACGTCTACTTCCCAGATTGCTTTACCTTCTGATTTCCAATCGGTAACACGTACAACGTGCTTCCATTCGCCAAACTTTTCCATCCAATTCTTACTTTCAGATTTTGCGCCTTCGACAGCTGCAAATTCCGCAAGAATATCCGTATCAACAACAGGGTCAATACCCCAGAAATTATCAACTTCAGGAGCACCAGCCAGTTCAAGTTCAATAACAGAAACATACTCATCGGGAGCTTTAACGGGAATGTTAAATTTCACCCATCCATTTATCTTTTCATGTTTGAGCCTTCCGCCCCATTTTCCGCCAAGCAGTTTAGCTTTGCGAATCTTTGTCTTCAACCCTGGCAAGTAAAGATTGCCGCCAGTTGGCCAATCAAAGACGGACAGAAAGATTTTGTTATCTTTAACGGTTGCATCACCCCAAGGAAGTGTACGCTTCCAGGGAGACCCCTCTGTGCCGTAAACAACCTGAGGATAGCGTTTGAACCACTTACCGGATTTCCTTAAAGAATCCGCTGCACGTTCGGGAACTG
>CAZILY010000222.1:0-2918 GCA_964540175.1 uncultured Pelolinea sp.
GGTTATTTTATAGAGTGTTTTCGTAAGAACGACTATTTATTCTATATCATTTGGTAAATTTACCAGGAAAATGTCAGATCCCCAAATTTAGTACCACTCATAAGTAGACACTTTCGAGATTAGAAGACATATTAGAATGATTGAACATTAATGTGGGTAGGTTTGAAAATATTCAAATAGTTCCTTAAAATTATGAAACTCTGGATAAGAAAATTGATGATATTTAACAAAAAAATATAGTGTTAGCGGCTATGGTATGTCACTCAAAATATTAATCGGCGCAATGTCTAGCAGATATATGGAGCAAACCCAAATAGTCCAGCATCTGGACCGGATCCTGGCAACCATCTGGCGGTAAGGCTCTCTAAAAATAGTGCCAGCGATAATTGGAAAAAACCCTGCATGAAAAAATCTTACAAGAGCAATAGACCTGATAATTCTTCAGGGAAGAGTTATATGTCTGTAAGTCACTGGACAATGAAGGGCCTTAAAAACTGTTCGAGTTCCAGGGTTTTAGTGCGTTCCTAACGCACCTTATAAATTCGCTTTCTTACGCAGGCGCTCCTGCACCTTTTCACCGGTCAGTTCGCGCAGCGCGTCCCGCGCGATCCAGTGGGCGGTGCTGTTGTTTATCGCGAGGATCTCTTCTGACAGGGTGATGGCGGCTTTGTTTAGCGGCAGACTGCGTTTACCAATACCGCGGATCGCCCAATTGACGGCTTTCTTGACGAAGTTGCGCGAATCGGTTGCGCCGGCGGTGATGACTGGAAAGGTGTCTATGAACACCTCGTCGGACGCGTTCTTATCGTGCACTGCCAGGCAGGCGATCATCACATAGCCCGCGCGGCGGACAAACTCACTTTCGTCTGCCGCCCATTCGCCGATCTTCTCCCAGGCGAAAGGTGTTTTGTCGAACAGGTTGCTGCAGGCCTGATCACAGATGTCCCATGAGTTTAAATCACACACCCATGAATTCATCTGGGTGCTGGTCACCTGAGCAGGATTATCGACCATCGTAGCCAGAATGCGCGCTTCGGGGATGGCGGTGTCCCATAATGCCAAAGCCAATTCGTGATCCTTTCCGGCTATTTTGGCAATTTTCCTCAGGTGGGGGATGGAGATGCCGAGCCGCCCGCCGCTGGTCTCGATACCGAAACGGGCCATACCGGAGAGGGATTTTCTGTTCGCGAGGGCGTGCAGTTGATCGAGAATATGGTTGAGTTTATCCATGTACACCTTTGATTTAGTATTCCTCACAATTTGATCATAAATTGAAATGGTTCAGGGAATTCTAAACCAATCTCGCCTGGGTGACAATTGTCATATAAAAATAGTGACAATAGTCATATTTTCTTTGGTTTTGTGGTAAAATATTTCAAATTATTTTCTTGTCTAGACAATTTCATTAAATATTGTCAAAATTTTCTCTCGAATATCTGGCGTGAAAATAAATTAACATCAATATAGGAGCTTTGCAATGGAGACCCAAGTTAATCAATCTTTCTTTTCAAATACAGTAAAACTTATAGAAGATACCGCAGCATTGTTAACTGATGAATACCCGGATAAGAGGTTGTTTACCCAAAGAATCGACTATTTAAAAAAGCCAAACAGGGTAATTAGAAAAAAACTGGAAATAAGAACAAACGGCGGCAGCCCCCATACATTTCTTTCTTTTCGTTCACAACACAATAATGCATTAGGGCCTTATAAAGGGGGGATTCGATTTCACCCGGGTGTTAATGAAGATGAAGTAAAAGCATTATCGATGCTGATGAGCCTAAAATGTTCATTGACGGGAATCCCATTTGGGGGGGCGAAAGGTGGAATTCGAGTTGATCCGAAAGGAATGAGTGATAGCGACCTGGAGACACTCTCCAAGGAATACGCCGCGAAATTTTGTAGTTACTTCGGAAAAAATTTAGACGTACCAGCTCCTGATGTGAACACCAACGGGAAAATAATGGCATGGATGCTTGAAGAATTTAATAAGAAAACCGGAGAAAACTCATTGGCTACTTTTACAGGCAAGCCAATTGATGTGGGGGGCTCGCTGGGTCGAATCCAGGCCACAGGGTTTGGAGGGGTTGCTATTCTAAAAGCTTATACAAAAAAGCAGGGGTTGGATCCATCTAATGTGAGAGTCGCAATTCAGGGATTTGGAAATGTGGGTTATTGGTTTGCAAAATTGGCTGAAGAAGAAGGCTTTAAAATTGTCGCAATTTCTGATTCAAGCGGAGCGATCATTGACAATCGAGGATTGAAGATTGGCGCTTACAAATCCTTGAAAGATGAGTTAGGATCCTTTAAAAATGCGGCTGACCAGGGCAACTTTGTTCTTCGGAGTAATGAGGAATTACTTACAATGGAAGTGGATGTTCTTGTCCCATCCGCATTAGAGGACATGATAACAAACAAAAATATGGGGAATATTAAAGCAAAAGCCATCATCGAAACGGCCAATGGCCCCACTACCAGCGAAGCGGAAAATTATCTCACTCAAAAAGGAATTGATGTAATTCCAGATATTCTTGGCAGCGCAGGTGGTGTTGTCACCAGTTATTTTGAGTGGTATCAGAATATGTACTCAGAAACATGGACGGAAGAAAAGGTTTTGGGTAAATTGGATGAATATATGCAAAAAGCTTTTCAATCAGTATATGAAATAAAGCAAGAAAAAAATCTTTCTTACAAGCAGGCTGCTTCATATATTGCCGTCAAGCGCATCATTAATGGGATGACAGAAGGCCAGATATCATAATAAATGATAATGAGTTAGTAAGCAAAATAATATCTGCTCATTCAATGAGCGTTCTCAAAGCTAAGCAGGGATTCAAAAAAAGATGAGATGTGTTATCGCTACGCTACCAGATTCCCGGCAGCAGCCGATAGCGCACCTCCTGTGTGTATTCCTTATA
>CAZILY010000223.1:0-2888 GCA_964540175.1 uncultured Pelolinea sp.
GAAACTTTTGAGAATGGATTGGATTATATAAAATATTCTATTGAAAGCGTTGATGATATTCGCCACAAGGAAGTTCGCGGGCAGCAGTCAAATTTCACCCAGAGTTATAGAGATATTGTGGAGTTATTAAATATCAAAGCGCAGCGAAATTTTCAAACAACAATTGTTATTACAATGATCAATCTTAACAAACCGTGGCAGCAGGAGGAATTCGAGAAACTGAAAGAAGCGTTTGAGGGTATGGATGTCTATGTTTACCTAAAGAGTCAGGACCAACAATGGTATGAGGATAATAAGCAGGAAACACAATCTATACACTGGATTGAGTTTTGCCAATTTCCCTGGTCATCTATGACAATAAAATCAAATGGTGAATCGGTGCAATGTGTAGAGGATTTCAATAATGAAATTATTCTGGGAGATGCAAAAACTGAATCGCTGAATGATATTTGGAACGGTGAAAAATATGCAAAACTTCGGATGGACCACTTTGACTTAACTCCCGGAATTAAATGCACTGAGCAGTGTGACATGAAATTGATCGGCAGTTTCTTAACCACTTAAATATTTATATTGACGATAAATTTAGGAGTTATTGATGCAAAAGGAAATTAAGATCGGCAATCGCACGGTAGGGGATGGAAATCCCGTATATATTGTCGCGGAGATTGGGATTAATCATAATGGTGATTTGGATACCGCGAAGGATATGATACTTTCAGCTAAAAATACCGGTGCGGATGCAGTGAAATTCCAAAAACGTACTCCCGAGGTGTGTGTACCAAAAGAGCAGCGAGATATCATGCGGGAGACCCCCTGGGGTTATATCACTTATATGGAATATCGTGAAAGAATAGAATTTGGAGAGGCAGATTACAGAGAGATTGACCGTTATTGTAAAGAGATAGGAATTGATTGGTTTGCTTCTGTCTGGGATGAATTATCAGTTGACTTTATTGAAAAATTTGACCCGTTGTGTTACAAACTTCCCTCCGCATCTTTAACTGACCATAAACTTCTTTTGAAAGTCCGTGATACTGGCAGGCCTATGATTATCTCAACTGGTATGTCTACGATTGAGCAAATTGAGGCAGCGGTAAAAGTGATCGGTTTGAAGGATCTCGTGATTTTGCATTCTACTTCTAGTTACCCCTGTAATCCTGATGAATTGAATTTGATGGTTATCCCAACACTAAAAGAAAAATATGATTGCCCAATTGGTTATTCTGGACATGAGGTGGGGCTTATTCCTTCGGTAATCGCTGTCGGATTAGGTGCGAATATGGTGGAGAGGCATTTTACACTCGACCGTGCCATGTGGGGAGGAGATCAATCTGCATCAGTAGAGCCGGGCGGATTCCGCCTATTAGTTAAATATATTCGGGTAACCGAGATGGCCTTGGGTGACGGTGTAAAGCGTGTTTATGACAGCGAAAAAGCGCCTATGAAAAAATTGCGGAGATATCTGTAATTTTTCCAAATATGGATATTTTCAATCGCATCCTTGGACGATTAAAGCGGGAAATTAATCTTCAATCTAATCGGATCCAAATCTGGCGGATTACTCGGTCTTTTTCGGGTGAATTGATAAAGAGTGATACACCTCCGGTTATATTTTTTAATGCCTCAACCAGGTTATCAGGATTAAGTCAAAATGCTGGTTTTTCACTAATAACCAGCTTGGCATTACGTAAAAACAAAATACCTACTTATAGTTTTGTGTGCAATCGAGGACTGCAGCCGTGTGTGTTGGGTACAGATAAAACAGACCTATCAATAGACCCTCCCTGTCGTGAATGTGTGCGAACTTCTCGTCTTATTCTTGGGAGGACAAATATTCAACACTTTTCTTATGATGTCAACGAGGAAATCGGACGAGAAATAAAAAACCTAAATCTCGACCAGTTGAAAACATATGTTTTTAAGGATATTCCATTAGGCAATCTTGTTTTACCTTCAATGCGGTGGATTTTACGAAGGCACCATTTAAAAGACACAGAAGAGAATCGGTCTTTGGCGCAATCCTATATCCAGTCTGCATGGGGTGTATACCGCGAATTTTCTAAAATGATTGATTCCGTCCATCCACAAGCTGTTATTGTGTTTAATGGGATGTTTTATCCAGAAGCAATGGCTCGTCTTTCTGCCCAACATAAGAAGGTTCCTGTATATTCCCACGAAATTGGTATGCTTCCCTACTCTGCATTCTTCACGGAAAAAGAAGCGACGGCATATCCGGTTGAGGTAGATGATAAGTTTCGATTATCAAATGATCAGGAAGTGCGTTTAGACAATTATCTTACTGACCGTTTTGAGGGAAAATTCCAGACTGCGGGCGTACGGTTTTGGCCAGAGATGCGGCATTTCAGCAAGGAATTTTTAGAAAAATTGAAAAAATACTCTGCAATGGTCCCAGTATTTACCAACGTGATTTTTGATACCAGCCAATCGCACGCGAACACGGTTTTTGAACATATGTTTGCATGGTTGAACCTTGTGATTGAAGAAATTAAACAACATCCTGAAATCTTGTTTGTGATTCGTGCACATCCTGATGAGGCTCGACCTGGAAAAGAAAGCCGTGAATCAGTATCCGAATGGGTTGCCATGAATGGAATAAAAGAAATCCCGAATATTATTTTTATTCCTCCTGATGAATATATAAGTTCTTATGAACTGATAAAATCCGCAAAATTTGTGATGGTTTACAACTCAACGATAGGCTTAGAAGCATCTATTATGGGAAGACCTGTTCTATGTGCGGGAAAAGCACGATATACACAGGTTCCAACTGTCTTTTTTCCAAAGTCAAAAGGTGCGTATAAAGAGCTTTTGGAAGAATTCTTGGAATCAGATATTGTTGAACATCCTGAAGTTTTCATTGAAAA
>CAZILY010000224.1:0-2886 GCA_964540175.1 uncultured Pelolinea sp.
CAAGGATTTCGTTCTGGATGGTCTCTAACTGCTTTTCAATTTCAGGGCGTTGTTCCTGAGTAGACAAAACCTGATGTATCTTATTTAAGTCTTCGGTTGATGCTTCTGATATTTTCTTTAAAAAATCATTTTCGACATCTGCTTCTGACTTGCCCGTAGCTTTCCTGTACGCAGCACCGCCAACGTCCATAAATCCAGCTAACAATAACACTTGTGGCAGAACCTCTCCCCCTGATGTTATCCAATCATCAAGGCTTTTCCAGTCCCTTGGTGCTTCGTCAGTCATTCCGGCTTTGGATTCGGTTTGCTGTTGGCCCATCTGTGTTACTGTCTCTGTGGCCTGTTCAGCACCGATCAATCCGACAAGGCGGATGGCCCCCTTCATCAACTTTCCAGTGATCCCCTCAGGAAGTAATTTTTCAACTTTTCCCAAAGGAGATAATGCAATACCTAATTCAAGGACATTGCCAACTGCCTCTGGCCCGGCCTCCCATAACCCATGTTCATTGGCAAGGCTTTCGAATTCTTTTTTAAATTTTTCTTCATCGGCTATTGTTATTGGTTTTCCTGAAGCGGAAAGACTCTCGTTGTTTTTTTGGTCAAGCCAACTCCCAAGCGCCTGATAACTATCCATTCTTTTTGCTAATATGCCCGATGCCGCCATTGCCCCAGACGTAGCTCCAGCAATCCTTGCCCCAGGTATAGGGATCGGTGATGCAGTTATTCCACCGGCTGCGCCACCAACAACTGCACCACCCATAGACACACCGCTGAACGCTAAATTAGGTGCAAGTTCCGAAACGTCTTTCTTGGAAATTAAACCGGGTATAAAATCCCCTGTTCCTTCATACTCTTTTGCGAGCGACCTGTTTCTTTCCTGTACCCAGGCAACCGCCTTATCACCCCAGTCTTTATTTACGGCGGATGGTCCAGCTTGACCCTGAGCAGCCATAATGCCACTTGCGACTAAATTCTCAGGAAGCCGTGTCATTGTTTTGAGGAACGCACCCGCAGTAGAACCTTTCTTTAACGGTTCGTTCTCGGCAGGTTTAGCAGGGGGTTTCTTTATGGAAGGTGGGCGTTTGGCATCGGGCTTATCTTCAAAGTCTTCAGGGAATCCGTACCCGACAAGTTCCCAATCGTCATTATTGGCATAATCAATCATCTATTTGGTCCCTGATCCATTAATTAAAATAATTCATTGCGGCCAGGTTTAGGTCTTCTGATTTTAATACGGTTTGAAACAGATTTATCTTTTCTATTATCTGACTGTTCGTTGCCTGAAAGCGCACCTGTTTTTTTATTACGATAAACAGGATTTTTATTTCCGTCAGTGAACCTGCGAATGGGGTTTCCACTTAAAACGTTAGCCCCCACTACTTTGCTATTGGCGGTAGCCGTATCGTTGAAACGGTTTAGGGTTTTAATCTCACTCTGCCGACTTTCCCCGTAACTTTTCCTTCGCGCTCTCATCCCCGCAAACGGATCTTGTGCCTGTTGATTACCGCCACCATATATGCTATCAATGGCCGCGGTGTGAGCGTCTTTACTCTCACTTACATATGTGGGCCAGTCCCTTTCGTCGAAGTCTACATCCCTGCCAGCATACCCTTTTTGCAAAGAATCCATGAGTAGTTTCTGACGGTCAACACTTTTACCACCTGTTGATTTGCCCCCACCGGAGCGTAAACTGCTTCCACCACTTGCGCCGCCACCATACCTCATATTAAAAGAATCAGGAGTTTGTCTACCAGCACCGACTTCAAAAGCATCATTACTTCTTTGGAGGCTATTAACACTGTTCAACCAGTCGTTTTGTGTGGCCGTTACGCGATCATCCATTATACCTTTACGCTTTTGGCTATCATTGGCCTCAATGTTTGCCATTAGTCGTTCGTTGAGGTCATTGGAAATCTCACGTTGTTTGCGCTTCTCTTCTCTGTCCACGTTAACACGGTCGGATGTTTCCCGCATCATTCTTCTAAGATTAAAACTGGGTCTTCTGGCCATGTCAATATCTCCTTTTAAGGATCACATTACTCTGTATTGTTATAAAAATCAATTGGAAGTATCTGGTATTTTGTCGGTAAGTATTCGGTCCCGACATCGTCTTCCGTTATCCGTTCCTGTCCCCACCATCCGAAAGAGCCGGTGTCATCATCGGTTTTAGTTGCCGGTTCGTCTCCAACGGATTCAACTTTAATAATCCCCACCCGATCCCCAACTTCATAAGCTAAAAAGTCACTGGCATTCACAACGATTTCACGGCCCTGTACTTCAACTGTGTATTGATTACCTATCCCACTATCGGTTCTGTCAGCTTCCAGGACAACATCTGTAACCAAACCGCCGGTCAAATTACCTGTTTCAAACCAGTTACCAGCATATACCAAAGGGCTTGTTTCCTGGAACCACCAGATATGCGGAGGTAATGCTAATGGTTTAACCAGCACTCCGACAAACTCACCGGGTTTTGGAAAAACATCATCTTTAAGAATCCACCATCTCATCCACATTTGAGGCGCGACATCAGTATAAATATCGGCAGGTATCGGAGTTGTTTCTAAGTATTCAACTCGGCGACGGTTATCTTCAGGAACCAGGTAAGCGGATTCTATTAAATGATCACCATAACAAATATTCTGCCCGGTATAATCATCAACAGGCGGAAAGAAATAATCGCTCACACTTTCAGTATTCGGTTTCAAATTATCTGTCAAATTGAAATCAGATGCTTCAACTTCTGAACTTCCGAATACTGAGATAACTTCCTGCACCCCCAATTGCCCAACAGGGAATGCCAGATATCCGACAACCTCATTACGATCAAACCCGTATTCTATCCCCGGGCCTACTGAAGAAAAGTTTTCAACAAGGCCATGCAGA
>CAZILY010000225.1:0-2849 GCA_964540175.1 uncultured Pelolinea sp.
TATTAGTTGGGTATTTCATCCTGTTTGTTACAAAATTTACAGCACTGGGATTGAAGAATTGGCAGCCATATGGAGGCATCTTCTAACGGGCAGTATAAACAAGGGATTGATGCGTGCTTCCTGGGTATTATTGACGAAAATGATATAGTTACCGGACCAAACAATTAACCTAATTGGGCGATGAAATAATCAAAGACATGCTTCATTAAATTTGGTCAGATTAACCAAAAAAAGGGCTTTGAGAAGCCCTTTTTATTTTAAGTTAGTTGCTTGGAGTGACGGTACCTTTTCCACCCCCCATCTGGCCGCCCATCTGACCGCCCATCTGACCGCCTCCTCTGCCAGTTTCAAAACTTCCAGAGATGATTTCATCATATGCTTCTTGCGAGAGATACTGCGGTTGGAAAGTTTCGCCAGTCTGTCTTTCAAGTGAAGAAACGAAAGAACGGAGGTGATTTTTGGAGCCGGCAAGCAGGTTCTCATAAACCTGAATGAGATCAACCGATTCTGTTTGAGAGAGATACTTTTCCAGATCGAGAATATCAATTTCTTCCACAGCAGTGCCAACTGTGAGCGCATCTGCCAGGGACGCAGATCCCATTTCTACCAACTGGTCATAGAGTGCCTGAAGATCATGGTCGTTGAACTGCCCGAGTGGGCTGACATCTGCCGGGTCCGGGATCTCATATTTATCCAGCAGGAATTTAACTGTATCAGTGTGGATCTGCTCGCTGGCAGCGATATTCTTAAAGATAGGCTGTCCCCATAGCTCATATAGAGCCAGATATACATCATGAGCCAGTTTTTCTTCCTCGCGCATGAAAAGCAGCCCCGCCACCTCGTCTTCTGTGAGCGTTCCGTTCAGCACGGCAGAATATATTTGTCCCTGACTGTCCTCTTCTAACGTAGGATTATTCGTGTTTTCAACCTGCTCGTCTTCAACAACAATATTTGTAATGACTTGGGGCTCTTCCACTTGCTCGGGAGTATTACCGCAAGCGCTAATAGCCGCAGCCATAATTATTAAAACAAAGAAAACCGTGTATTTTTTCATCATTACCTCTTTTATGTTATACATTGAATCATACTTATGTTAGATAAAGTACATTCATATCTTATGTGAAGAATTGATGAAGAAATATAAATATTTGGTTAGAATATATCAGCTCGATAATGATAAAAAAAGATGAGGATGTAGATGACAGATACTTTCGCAAGTTTGACAGCAGAAAAACTAATAGAATTAGATTGGGCGCAACTCGAGCCGCATTATGCGGCGTTAGAGAAGGCCGATCTAAGCAAAGCGACCATCACGAGTTGGTTGAAAAATTGGACTAAAGTGAGCGATGTGCGTGATGAACTGTATAACCGCCTGTATGTAGCGACGTCTGTGAATACCACTGATGCGGTTGCACAGAAGCGGTTTGACTATTTTATGGAAAAGACTTATCCACAGGTAATGGCTGCAGAACAAAAATTAAAGGAAAAACTGCTCACCAGTGGATTGGTCGTAGAAGGATTTGAGATTCCGCTCAGAAATATGCGAGCTGAGGCTGATATTTTTCGGCAAGCGAATTTACCGCTGCTTGTGGAAGAAGAAAAACTCGGTATTGCACATGACCAGGTGATGGGAGCGCAGACGGTGAAATGGCAGGGTAAAGAAAAAACTGTCCGACATATGGAAGTGGTGCTGCGGGAGCTTGATCGTGAGACACGGAAGAAAGGATGGGAGCTGTTAGCTGAGAGGCAGCTTGCAGACCGGGAGATGATCAATCAGCAGTGGGTGGAATATATGGAACTGCGCGAGAGAATTGCCGCAAACGCAGATCTGCCGGATTATCGTTCCTACCGCTGGCAAGTCTTGATGCGCTTTGACTATACACCTGAAGACTGCACCACATTCCATGACGCGATTGAGCAAGCAGTGGTGCCAGCTGTTCAGCGAATGGCGGAGCGTAGGATGAAGGCGCTGGGAATTGATCGCTTACGGTATTATGATCTTTTTGTTGATCTGTCGGGAAAGCCGCCTCTGAAACCATTCAGTAGCGTGCGAGAGATGAAAGATAAGGCATCAGCGATCTTTCATCATGTACTGCCGCAGTTCGGCGCGTATTTTGACCAGATGGACGCGGAGGGATTGTTGGACCTTGATAATCGCAAGAATAAGGCGGTAGGTGGATACTGTGTGGAATTTGCGCATACTAAGCGACCATTCATCTTTGCAAATGCGGTTGGGATTCATGATGATATCCAGACTCTACTGCACGAGGGAGGGCATTCCTTCCATGCATTTGAATCATTCAAACTTCCATATTTCCAGCAACGCAACGAGAGCGCTATTCCAATGGAATTTGCTGAAGTGGCATCTATGGCAATGGAATACTTAACGTCACCATATTTAGGCGGTCAATCCGGTGGTTTTTATTCAGAAGTGGACACTGTCCGCGCGCGGGTAGATCATATTGAAACGGATCTGCGTTTCTGGCCTTATATGGCAATTGTGGATGCATTCCAGCACTGGGTGTATGAGAATCCGATGGATGGAAAAGACCCGAATAAATGTGATGGGACGTGGGCAGCACTTGAAAGGCGTTTTCGCCCATACATAGATTGGGGTGGATATGAAGATGTGATGATGACCGGATGGCAGCGTAAGGACCATATCCATCAGGCCCCATTTTATTACGTAGAATATGGATTGGCGCTTTTAGGTGCTGTGCAAATATGGAAAAATGCTCTGGAGAACCAGGAGCAAGCAGTCAGTGCATACCGAAAAGCATTAGCTTTAGGCGGCACTGCGACTCTTCCGCAGTTATTTGAGACAGCCGGCGCCCGTTTCGCGTTTGATG
>CAZILY010000226.1:0-2828 GCA_964540175.1 uncultured Pelolinea sp.
GGCTCATGGTTCACGATCGCACTCAAACGTGCGTCCTGGGACGGCGTGGTGATTCATGGTGCAAGCGAAGAGTGGGTGTATGTTTTCATTGATGATGACCGCGTAGAATTTCGAGATGCCAGCAAATTACTTGGATTAGGTACCTTTGCAACGGAAGAAGCGATCCGTGATGAACTGTCGGATGATATGGTGCGGTCTGCAACCATCGGACCAGCTGGTGAAAATATGGTACGCTTCGCGAATGTGACTAATGACGGTCGGCAGGCAGGACGAACCGGACACGGTTCGGTATGGAGTTCTAAAAAGCTGAAGGCTGTGTCAGTGCGAGGCACGAAAGGAATCACTGTAGCTGACCCGGAAACACTGAATAAATTATCCTTCGAAATCACAAAAGCTGCTCAGGGGCCGCATACATCCAAATATCGACTCTTGGGTACAGTCACAAATGTTCTGAATATGAATAAATTGGGGCTGCTACCGACTCGAAATTATCAGGAGGGTGTTTTTGAGGATGCTGAAAAGGTAAGTGGTGAATTTCTGCATGAACATAATCACGTAAAGACAATCGCTTGCGCGCAGTGCCCGATTGCTTGTGAGCAGATGTCAATGGTTAAAACGGGCCCGTGGGCAGGAGCGATGACCGGTATTGAATATGAATGCCTCTTTGCGAACAGCTCCAACCTGGGCATAAGCGACATAAATGCTGCCATTAAGTTGATTGAGATCGCTGACAACAGCGGGATGGATGCTATGTCTATGGGTATTACTATCTCCTGGGCGATGGAAAGTTTTGAAAGAGGTGTCCTCACAAAAGAAGATTTTAAATGCGAAAAATATCCTGATGGGCTTGAGTTGACTTTTGGAAATGGGATGGCTGCAGTTGCAACTGCGGAGATGATCCGCGACCAGGTTGCGATCGGGAAGTTGCTTTCACAGGGAACAAAGAGGGCAAGCGAAACGATCGATAAGGAACGCGGCACCAAATCCTATCAATGGGCTATGAACTCCAAGGGATTGGAAACAGCCGGCTACGAAGCGCGCGGCTTGAAAACCTTTTCGCTTGGTTCCGCCGTTGGTACTCGCGGTCCGTGCCACAACCGCACTGCTTCGTATGACCCGGACATCAAAGGGGTAGTGGATCGATTTACTGTGGATGATACGCGTGGAGAGCTGGCTCGCAGCACGGAAGAATATGCGGCTGTGTATGATACGCTGCCGTTGTGCAAGTTCATCCGGCGCTGCTTTACTGGAAAAGCTGACCGCGCTGGCGCGTGGCCAATGATTGCAAAACTGATCAATGCTACTACTGGATGGAATTATGAGTATGATGATATCGACCTGATCGGCGAACGGGCGTTTACGATCAAAAAAGCATTCAATATTCGTGAAGGATGGAAGCGCACGGATGATACGCTGCCTTACCGCTGGATGAACGAACCAATGACAAAAGGCCCTTCTGCCGGGCATTTCACTTCGGATGAAGAGCTGGAATATATGAAAGACCTGTATTACAAAGCTAAGGGCTGGAATAATGATGGGATGATCCCGAAAGAGAAACTGGAAGAGCTCGGTATGCCGGATGTCGCTGAGCAGATTGGCGTATAAGGAAGGCGGAGAAAAAATATGGCTGTTTCTACATCAAAATTCAATTATATCGACTGCGATCCAGATTTGTGCATCGGCTGCCAGATCTGTGAATATGTGTGCTCGTACACGAAAAATGGTGAATATAATACGTACCACAGCCGTATCCGTACAGTGCGGGTGGACGAAGTATTAATTACCGCTATTGCCTGCCGAACGTGTGAAAATGCGCCCTGCGTGATCGCTTGCCCGCAGAAAGCGCTTTCTCAAGATCCGGAAACAGGTACGATACGCCTGGAAGCCACCAAATGTGATGGGTGTGCCTGGTGTATTGACGCATGTGACTTTGGTGCTATTTCTATGAACCATGAAGCCAAATTGGTGGAGATCTGCGACCAATGTGAGAATGAAGAAGGTGGACCGCAGTGTGTGCTGTGGTGCCCGAAAGAAGCATTATCGCTGACCACGCCTGAACAGCGGGCTCAGAAATCGCGTAGAGAATTGATCAAACAGGAAGTCATCGGGCCTAAATAGCAGATGTATCTGCGTACCCGCGTAGATAAAGCAATGATGAATAACTTACTAAAGGAGCTGTATGAGCGAGAGTAAGAGCAAGAGCCCAAACTCTGAGGAACCACGGATCGGTGTGTATGTCTGCCACTGCGGTACGAATATTGCTGGTGTGATTCCGCCGGATGAGGTCGCGGAATGGGCATCGCACCTGCCCGGTGTGGTGCATGCGACCGACACCATGTATGCCTGCGCGGACAGCGGGCAGACCCTTATCAAAGAAGAAATTAAAAAACATAACCTGAATCGTGTGGTGGTTGCTGCTTGTTCTGTGCGTATGCATGAAGCTACTTTCCGCGGCGCGGTTTCCGAAGCGGGAATGAATCCATTCATGATGGAAATGGCAAACATTCGTGAGCAGTGCACATGGGCACATGGGCATGATCGGGAAGGCGCTCTGGAAAAAGCCAAAGCTCTGACGGCAGCAGCGATTGCGAAAGCACGCTTCCTGGCGCCGCTGGAGATGATTACGGTACCCGTTACTAAACGGGCAATGGTCATAGGGGCCGGCGTAGCCGGCATCAGCACTGCGCTTGATCTGGCAGACCAGGGCATTAAAACGATCTTAGTGGAGAAAGAACCTACCATCGGAGGGGTTATGGCGCAGCTCAACAAGACTTTCCCCACGATGGACTGTAGTATATGAATACTCGCACCTAAAATGGTTGACGCGG
>CAZILY010000227.1:0-2821 GCA_964540175.1 uncultured Pelolinea sp.
AACGCTGATCTTTTTGTCATCTCTACAGCCGTAGAAAAAGTTGCTTTAAATTTCGGTAAACCGAATGAAAAATGGTTGGATCGAATAACCCTTTCTGAGGCAAAAGCTTATCTAGCAGAAGGCACACACTTTGCCAAAGGATCAATGGCACCGAAAATACAGGCTGTCATCTACTTCCTTGAAGCAGGCGGTAAGCAAGCATTGATTACTAATCCAGAAAATATTGGCCGTGCCTTAAAAGGTGAAACCGGCACCTGGATAGTTCAAGACTAAGTGCATTAACAAACCTCTCTGCCAAGTGGCCTAACTCCATTTTGCGGCAGTGATCTGAAAAAGCAATGCTGTGGAAATTAGTTTAAACTAATTTCCACAGCACCAGAAAAAAAGAAAGCGCGGTAGATATGACGAAATTTTCATTTTATCGATGCTCGGTTTGCGGAGCAAAATTTTCACCTGATGAAGTGACTTATACTTGTCCCTCAGATGGCGGAAATTTAGATATTGTTTTAGATTATGATTCGCTCAGAGAAGAAATATCTCCTAATTTGATAACCACATCTCAAGAAGCATCTGTTTGGCGTTATCTACCACTGCTTCCGGTTGATGATCCCGGGTATGCTGGCACTGCATTGCACTCTGTTGGGTGGACGCCAATGTACACACCAGAGTTGTTAGCGAAAGAAATGAACTTAGAAAATCTATGGATCAAAGATGATGGGCGAAACCCAACCGCTTCTTTCAAAGACCGGGCCAGTGCAATAGTTGTGGCTCGTGCCAAAGAGATCAATGCGGATGTTATCGTAACCGCTTCCACAGGTAATGCTGGTGCAGCCTTGGCTGGAATGGCAGCTGCGGCAAACCATCAAGCGGTTATCTTTGCGCCAAAGACTGCTCCTCCCGCAAAAGTTGCTCAGCTGCTTGTTTTTGGTTCGAGGGTTTTTCTGGTCGACGGCAATTATGATCAGGCGTTTGACTTGTCTGTAGAAGCGGCGAACGAGTTTGGCTGGTACTGCCGCAACACTGGATATAATCCTTTTACGGCTGAAGGGAAGAAAACAGCGGCATTCGAGATTTGGGAACAAGTGATCGCGAAACAAAATCTGAAAAAGCCATTATGCGTGTTTGTTTCAGTTGGAGATGGGAACATCATTTCAGGGATCCATAAAGGATTCAAGGATTTGTTAGCTTTAGGATGGATTGATCAAATGCCTCGTATCTTTGGCATCCAATCGGATGGATCAGCTGCAATCGCAAACGCGTTTAATGCGGGAACCGAAGTAATCACACCAGTGCATGCGGTCACACTCGCAGATAGTATTTCTGTGGATCTTCCACGCGATGGATTGCGCGCGCTGCGGGCAGCTACAGAAACAGATGGCGCGTATATTATGGTATCTGACGAAGCAATCCTACAGGCAATCGCACGTTTGGGCAGAGAAGGCATTTTTGCTGAACCAGCAGCAGCGACAGCTTATGCTGGGTTGCAGAAAGCAGTTGTAGATGAGCAGATTGTGAAGGATGATCCGGTGCTTGTATTAATAACTGGAAGCGGATTAAAAGATGTAAAAGCCGCTGAACAAGCTGTTAAGGCGGCACCGGTCATTGAGCCATCGTTGTCTGCGTTGCGAAAGGCGATGGCATAAAGAAAGGTATATAAAAATGGCTAAAAAAACAACCTCGAATTTACCAAAATATAGCATTGTAGCTCCTGTATATAACGAGATCGGCGGTGTTCAGGAATTCTATAAGCAGGTATTTTTGGTGATGGAAACACTCCATGAACCCTGGGAATTGGTGCTTGTTGATGATGGGTCAACGGACGGTTCAACAGATGTTATTCGTGAGATTGCGGAAAAGGATGCGCATGTACAGCCAGTCATATTCGCGCGTAATTTTGGGCACCAAATCGCGGTAACTGCCGGCTTGGATTATGCCTGGGGAGAAGCGGTAATCATTATTGATGCAGATCTGCAGGATCCGCCTGAAGTGATGCTTGAGCTAATCAAGAAATGGAAAGAAGGGTTTGAGGTTGTGTATGCTGTCCGGCGTACGCGTGAGGGGGAGAGTTGGTTCAAATTGTTTACTGCCTCACTATTTTACCGTCTGATTTATCGTATTACTGACGTGAATATCCCACTTGATACAGGTGATTTCCGTCTTTTGGACCGAAAAGTAGTCGATGTGATGGGGCAGATGCGGGAAAGGCATCGTTTCTTGCGCGGAATGGTAGCATGGGTAGGATTTCGCCAGGTGGGGGTGGAGTATGATCGTAAAGAACGTTTTTCTGGGAAAACAAAATACCCATTCAGTAAAATGTTAAAACTGGCATTTAACGCGATTACCAGCTTTTCCTATTTTCCACTGCAGATGGCAACCTATATGGGTTTCATATCGGCAGGTATAAGCATCCTTGCGATACCAGTAGTAACAGCGCTGCGTCTTTCTAACCGGGAGGCGTTATTGGGACAAGCAACTACTTTAATTGCAGTTCTTTTCCTGGGTGGTGTACAGTTGATCACGCTGGGAATCTTGGGGGAATATATTGGTCGAATTTACGATGAATTAAAAGGCCGCCCACTGTATATCGTCAGTGAAGCGCCTAAAAATAATAAATAAAACAGGAGAATATAGAATGGCAAAAATTGATCTTACTATCTACCCGGAACAGTTGGAAAATTCAGTAAAAAGAGCAAGAGAACGAAACATAATCATACCAACTTTTGCGCAAATGAGAGACCCAAGTTTGGTCCCCAACAAGATTAAAGAGGAATTGAAATCGATTGGGTTGTCGGATATCAACCCCAGAAATTTGTTCCGAATT
>CAZILY010000228.1:0-2800 GCA_964540175.1 uncultured Pelolinea sp.
GGCAATGCCGCTTTTATTACACAGCAGCTATCACAATGGACACGCGAAGCAGGTGCACGTATTTCACTGCGTTCACCTGTGAACGATCTGATCACAAAAAACGGAAAAATTACTGCTGTTGGAATGCGCGATATGCAAACCATTCCTACACAAACGGTCATACTCTGCACGGGCGGGTCAACCTTCACCGGTACCGGCTCAACCGGCGACGGCTACCAAATGGCACATGCAGTCGGGCACACGATCGTTCCTCTTCGCCCCGCACTTGTCCCTCTCAAGACCGCCGGCAGTACTGCACAGCGTCTGCAGGGCCTGTCTCTTCGTAACATCCGCTTCAACGTATTTTTTGACCAGAAAAAGAAATTTGATGCCTTTGGCGAAATGCTTTTTACTCACTTTGGCATCTCTGGTCCTGTCGTTCTCTCCCACAGCGGAGAGATCGTTGACGCACTGCGTGCTGGCAAACATGTAACCATATCTATTGATCTCAAACCTGCTCTCGATGAGAAAAAATTAAACGCACGCCTCCTACGTGAGCTTGATCAGGGCGGTAAACAGCATGTCCGCACCATGCTCAAACGTCTTCTGCCTTCAAAGTTGATCGCAGTGTGCGCGGATCATACAAAAATTCCGCTGGACCGCCCCTGTCATCAGGTTACTGCTCAGGACCGCGGCAGACTACTCGCCTGGCTCAAGGACCTGCGTCTGCAAGTGACCGATTCTCTTCCCCTTGAAGCTGGGATGGTCACGATGGGCGGTGTATCACTTAAAGAAATCAACCCGCACACAATGATGTCCAAGGTTGTAAATGGCTTGTTCTTCGCTGGCGAGGTAGTAGATCTAGCAGCGGACACGGGCGGGTTTAACCTACAAGCCGCATTCTCAACTGGTTGGGTAGCAGGCCAAAACGCCGCATCCCATACCTTTACTGAAAAATAAAAAACACACCGCGCCTCACGCTAACGCGATGTGTTTTGGATAACATTTATTAACAAAGATCAGAAGATTTGTTTTCCACAGTGCGGGCACACCAGATGAATATTCACATCCGCTGTACCTCCACCGACTGTGATCCCCCCACCACCGGCATGCGGCTGCACTGGCGTAGCTTCTGGATCAACGCCAAACTTTCGTACAAACTGGCTGTGATCACCATTGAACTTCACATACCCACCCTTGTACTCCCAAAGCAGCCATTCATTTGTCCACCACATCTTCGGCATTTCCGGCTCATTGCGGTTGTTAAAATCCACAATAAACAGATCAATATGAGAAGGAACATTATCTATCAAACCGGATGGATCCTTGTGTTGATCCCACATGCGTCCGTTGTCCATACAGGGACTTATCACATGCACAAGTGGTGTATGCTCCATATTGCGCCAGCGATCGCCAAATGCCATAATTTCTTCCAGGGGTTCGTTGCCAATAATTACATGCAAATTGTTCTTCTTTTATGCCATATAAAAACTTAATTAATGATATCGCATGAAGCTTTAAAACAAAAAATTTTTCGCTTGCGCAATCTCAACAACTCTTGTATAATCTTTCCCGGTGCGGGCGAACAATACACAACTGGCAGACACTGCAAATTCTCTCATCAGATGCTGGAACATCGTACACCTCGGCCTGCACCCGCTTATCAATTTCAAATTCTCCCATCCATCAGAACAGAATTTCCCGAATTTAAAGATATATTACGATAAGCGCTCAACAGGCATAATCAGGCAACTTGGTCCACCCATCCCTTTAGCAAATTCGCTCAGGTTAAGATCCTGGACAACAAAGTTTTCAGCTTCCAAGCGCGCGATTACATCAAAATTTGACCTGTTGATAATTAATTCATCATCACCCAAACAAATAATATTCGCGGTCGTCTCTCCCCCACAGTGCATGTCAATTCCATAACAATCAGCGATATCCCGTTCTGAAACAAACTCGCTGCAGTACAGCAGTTTTTCTGAACTAAGAACCATCAGTACTTTATCTAAATGCAAAATTGTTTCAGGAAGCTCAATCACGCGTATTTCGTATCCCATTTTCTTCATTAATCGTGATAAATGCTGGATGCCTTCTTCATTTGTCCGTATAGAATGGCCAATAAATGCCACTAAACAGGCCAGCACGACGTCTCCCCCTTCTACTGTTCCAGGTTGCTTCAATCTTCCCTGCAAAAACTTCTCCCAGTTCATTCAAAATATCAGCCATCCATTCTTCTTCCCCCTGGCGGCTATCCAAACCAAGTCGCAGCTATATAAACCCTCCCGGCGTACATACTGCTGTATCACGTGTAAATACTGAATTTGGGTGGTCAAGCATTTCTGGAGCATCTATCACTTCAGCACCAAATTGTTTAAGTGCTGTTTTTAGTGTACTGTGTTGGCTGACCGCTATTTCTGGGCTGCCGAGCACTCCAATGTTATGCCTTTCAAGATCACTGCTGGCACGGATATATTCATGTGTTAATGTGCATACAACCACTTTTCTTAATCAATCACTTTCATCCTTAAGCATATTTTTATTTCCTGAATCATATATTTCACAACAGATGAGTGCGTCCTTCAGACGCTTTCGCCCAACGCCAACCTTATAATTAACTACCTCCCGAAACATCCGATGTGGTATTGAATATCAAACGCTATCGCCCCAAATAGAAATATAGTGTATGTTCTTTAAAAGAGCACAATGAACTGAAAAAATATTTATTCTACGTAAAATAATACAAACCTAAAAAATCTTCTTATTCCCCAACCTTAACATTATCCAGCCAGAAATTACCCATCCAATTGCTGCGGCAACT
>CAZILY010000229.1:0-2786 GCA_964540175.1 uncultured Pelolinea sp.
GACTATTCGTCCACCTCTGCGGGTGCGTATTAATCATCATCTTATTCGGCAGCAACCCCCTGTCCACCGCCTCAATAATATCCCACGTATGTCGAAATCGCAGGCCTTCAAATGCCATTTCACGTTTTAACGTTCTTACGTTCCCACGTTCTAACGTTCTAATTTTCTCACCTTCTGCCCTCTGTTTCATTCTTTCATTCGATGTTGTATGTTGGACCTGCCCCGTTGAATTTCCGTTACAGCGGAACCCCTTTGGGGATTCAACTGGGGTGTTCGATGTTCACGTCTTTTTTTCAGCCCGTCCTGGGCAAAAACAGCTTAGCGCTTATGATGCAGGGCATTTATTCTTGGCTGTCGTGGCATGGGTAATACGCACTTATTCTTTTTTAGAAACATATCTGTCAACTGTGTAGGTCTGACACCTATTTTTTCTTTTACTATTTAAGGATGTCCCCCATTTTCTTGAATCCGATGGGAATGCCATCTTTCATTTCAAATTCTTTAAGTACTTTTGCCGGGACGCCGCCTACTAAAGTGTTGGGAGGAACATCTTTGGTCACTACGCTTCCTGAGGCGACGATAGACCCCTCACCAATGGTAACACCGGGAAGTATTATTACACCAATGGCAACCCAAGCATTTTTTTTAATGATGACCGGCCCGAGGAATGCTTCCGAAAGATGCTTATGGTATTCGAGTGCTTTGTTGTGGGTGAGTATAAAATTTTGCCCGGCAATGGACACTCCATCTTCAATCACCACAAAGTTGGGATAGACGTCATCGATTGTAACCATGGGCCCAATATGCACCTTCTTTCCTATTTTAACCCCGCGCCTTTTGTGGAGCCACACTCGGAGGCCACTATAAGGAACAACCCTCGATATCGCCTGAAGTATGTAATCCATTGTGCGACGATACAAGAAACGGGGCATGCCCATAAATCCCTTATAACCATGCTCATTTGTAGTCAGTTTCCAAGCTTTGAAAAAGGATCTTTCTTCGTGGTTGGGAAGTGGCTGACGGACCAATGGTAGATAGTCTTTCATGATTTTTAGTATAAGCCTCCATTAATATCCAATGCGGTTCCCGAAATGTAATCGGATTTTATCAGAAACTTTACTGCATTAAGTATATTTTCTGGCTGACCTAATTGTTGAACGGGTATGGTTTTCTTTATCCCCTCCAGCATTGGTCCCGGCACTTCTGAAATCAATCCGATATCAAAATAGCCGAGGTTAAGATTGTTTATGGTTATTCCCTTCTCTGCATTTTCAACCGCAATAGCCTTGGTCATTCCCCACAATGCGGATTTAGATGCAGCATAGGCACTGGTACCGGGGACACCTTTTTCCGCGACCACAGAAGAAAAATTAATGATTCTTCCAAAACCTTTTTCGCGCATGAAGGGGAGAACAGCATGTATCATTCGAAAAGTACCCACCAGATTTACATTCAATAATTCCAAAAATTTATCTGAATCTGTCTTGTGCGCTAAGGCATTAAAATTGGTCCCTGCGCAATTGATTAACACAATACGTTCGCTACTATTAACATTAGACTCGATCCATTTTTTTACCTGATCATCATCTCTAATATCAACTCTCTGAAAATGTCGGATTAAATCATCTTCAGGCATTGTTTTATTGTAAGTGCCACAGACATCGAAATCTTCATCTTTTATTTTTTGAAGGAGATAATGACCGATTCCACGAGATGCGCCCGTAATTAAAATTTTCATAGCAAATAAGCTATCCCCCGTTTTGTAGTAGTTTGAAAATCACTCGACTTGGTACTGATACACCAGATTTGCTTTCATAATAAATACAAGATACTGATAGTTTTAAATGACAGATGAAGAGATTGATTTTGACATATAAATTCCTGTTTCCTCTCTTAGACATCTAGGCTACCGTCTACTGCATTTTTTTCTAAAACTGTTGTAAGTTTTTCTTGCGTAGGTCATAAAAATCTCTACATCTTACAAAATTAAAATCCCTTTTCAAAAAAAATGCAAGCTCCCGATTCAGCAGAGGAAGCGCCTTCTTCCCTAGGTTCCGAACCTTCAGTTTATACCGGACCACATCGCCCATTAAATACGAAAACAGGTTCGTCACCCGCCTTTCAATCGCACCTTCTTCCCGATCTTCATCTATGAATTCATTCGGATGAGTGACAAAAGTAATGGGCCTATTATTCATCATTGTCTCCATATAAAGGGCCATCCGAGTCAGTCTGTTCAATGCGGGACATATCCTCATAAACGTACCAATATAAGGAAATCCAAATGCCGAAATTGGTATTTCGAGGATTGAAGAATTGCCTTTCTTAAAAATATTTTCCCTTTTAACAAAATAAGGCATCCTGGGCGCGATAATCCAATTCAGCTTTTTGATACTGCCGAATGAAAACATCATATCCAGGCGCTGGGACGAAACAGAGCTGTCAATTTTATATCCTGATTCTTCCAGCGCAATCGGCAAATCGTAATTAACGCGAGCTGCAGGCGCCCGGAAAGATATGACCTCCGTACCACAGATATCCTCAAGAATTTTCCGCGACTGTTGTAAATGATCAATTTGAGTCTTTAGCGGAAGAACATCAAATGCATCGTTAACCTTGTGCCGCAAGCCGTGAGAAGCAATTTCATGACCTTTGTCGCTGGCCATCTTCACCAGAGCTGGCTTCAGTTGCGCGACATATCCGGTAAAAAAGAACGTTGTTTTGATATTATATTCTTCATACAGATCCAGTAACTGCGGCATACCCTGTGTCAACAGGTATTCAGC
>CAZILY010000230.1:0-2763 GCA_964540175.1 uncultured Pelolinea sp.
TTCAGGTCTGAGGTAGTTTTGCACGCCTCTTAGCGTATATTTCTGTGCGAATATGCACAGTACCCTTGACTCAGCAGTACATCTGCTTCCCGTAATTTTGTGATGATCTGTTCAGTTGTATAGCGTCGTTTTCTCGGCATTTCCTGTCTCCTTTTGCCTGATCTGTAACATTGTACTTGGATCAGGTTTCGGGGGGCAGGTCATAGCCATTTATTATGTGTTTCTTTTATTTCTCATTCTCAATGGTGTTTACACACGGATTATTGTGTTTTATTTTTGTTGTAGTCAGTATTTTCTATTCCACAAATTTCGGTTCAAGCGTTTTCTTTCTTAGTTATTGGAACGGTAGCGCCAGCTAAATCACCAATAACATTAACTAAATCATTGTTTGCGGGAACAATTATCTTGGTGTTATCTCTCAATGATTCACTTACGGTTTCTAACTTTTTAAGTAGCTGTGCATTTCCTACAAAGTGTTTTTCTGCTGCTTCGTTTACGACCTTTATTGCATCTCCATCTGCATCTGCTTTTAATCTAATCGCCGCAGCAATACCTTCAGCTTTTTTGATTTCTGCTCGCCTTTCTCCATCTGCTTTAGTTTCGATTGCGGTTGCTAAATCAAGCACTGCTATTTTTTCATTTTCTGCTTTTACAACCTGATTCATTGCTTCTTGAACATCTGGCGGGGGTTCGATACGTTGCAACTCAACTCTTACGACATCAATTCCCCATTTGGAAACTCCCAAAGATAATATTGTTTCCACTTCTTCATTAATCTTATCTCGATTTTCATTAGCCTCTGTTAAGGTCATTTTTCCAATCACTGCTCTTAATGTTGTTTTAGCCAGAGACGGCACAGATGCTGCGAAGTTATTTACGTTATAAATAGATTTTTTGGCATCATCCACTTTATAATAAACAACTCCGTCAACTACGGCATTTAATTTATCTTTTGTGATAATTGATTGAGCATCAATGTCTACTCGTCGTTCTGTTATGTTAGTTCGATACATTTTAAACAATATAGGCATAATCCAGTTAAAACCCGCACTCGTAGTTCTTGAATACCTGCCAAGAAATTCCACAACACCTTCTTCTACAGGTCTAACGATCTTAATTCCTAAGCCGAAAAATGCTATAACAAAAACTACTAATATTAATATATCCATTCTATTCTCCTTACTATTATTCTAATTATTTATTACTAAAAACTTATCCTCATTTTAAGTTACACGATATTATTCATAACCACCTAACGAAAAATTTTTCATGATTTTTCTCCTGCCGGCTAATGGTAGAGCTCACCCGTCCTGAGCGGATTCAAAGGATCGGGTGCAGCGGGGGTTAGTTCGTAGGAGAATAAATACGAACTTCTTTTTCAAGTCTTTCGTCGAGACGATCCTTTTCGATCTCCAAATCATATCGAGCCTGCAATCGGAGCCAAAATCCTTCCGACAAACCGAAATATCTTTCCAGGCGCAATGCTGTATCCGCGGACACGCCGCGTTTGCCATGGACTATCTCATTAATACGGCGAGGAGGAACACTAATGTCCTTAGCAATGCGATACTGGCTAATACCCATAGGAATTAAGAACTCTTCTAAAAGAATTTCCCCAGGATGAATCGGGGCAAGTTTATCTTTAATCATATTTTACTCCCTGTGGTAATCGACGATTTCAACATCGTACGCATCACCTTTTCTCCAAACAAAGCAAATACGCCAATGTTGGTTAATCCGGATGCTGTGCTGTCCAACACGATCACCAACTAATTTTTCCAGGCGATTTCCAGGTGGAATACGTAAATCATTAAGAACTTTAGCAACATTGAGGAGTTCGAGTTTGCGGCGTGCATTTCGTTGGATGTCCGTAGGAAGTTTCCGAGAAAAATCCCGGAGAAATATCTTCTCAGTCTCAGTCTCTGAAAAGCTCTTTATCATTAGTAGTATAATAACGCATTGCGGTAATAACGTCAAGCGTTATTATGGAAGAAGAAGCAGTAGGACTAGCGGGGGCATTTGAACAGAAAGTTACGGTTTGGAGATTGCCATTGGCTCGCGAAATGAGAGCAAACCCGTCACTCGGTAGTCTTATATCGTTGCCACGAACTCCGCTGGTGTAGTAAGGAGGATAGATCGATAAGGGTTCATGCTTATCAAATCTAAATCTCCGGAGACAAGACAGTCTGCATCGCCCGACAGTGCAACATCCAGAAATTTGTCGTCTTTAGGATCCCGGCAGTCAGCCACTCTTTGCTTGGGAATGACAGCCTCCCCCCGTAAACGGATCAAATTGACCAAAGCGGAGATGTCATCCGGCAAGATGTGATATTTCAAACGAAATTTATCGCGCCCCAGCACATCAATTATTTCCATAATGGTCTCATTGGAATACAGGGCTGTGAATTTCCCATCCCTCATAGCCTGCAATACCTGACCTGTGGTTCCCTCATGACGAATCAACCCACTCACTGAGGAGCGGAATAATCGTCCCCCCATAAGCACAAAATTGAGAACATTTGTTGGAGATTGTTATCACCTCAACTTAGAACAGTATGACAAAGCAATGGATTATTATCAAGCGGCAATTAAGGATGATATAAACGACCCTTGGGCAAGGTCCAACCAGCTGAAATTTGGTAGTAGGAACCATGATCGCATCATAGACACCTCCGCATATTGTAATAACTGGTGATGTTCCATATTTTGTTGCTTAAAACGCGGCTCGTTTTGGAATATGTCAAATTATGCCTTCACGCCGTA
>CAZILY010000231.1:0-2749 GCA_964540175.1 uncultured Pelolinea sp.
TTATATGGGCCACACTAACATTTAGTTCCTACCCCATCTGTTTTATACCAGGTTCTTAGATAACCTTATAGGGAATCAAACGAAAGTGTTCAATGAGCTGCGGGGTTCTTTTTCGTTATAATATTTTTCCAACCTTCAATTCGTAAATATGCTCGTATAAAGCAAAGACGGTCATTGATAAAGGTAAGGTCAAAACTACTACAATCAACGTGTCCTCTTAAATGTATTTCCTACGATCAGACAAAACATCTAAATCAATAGGTGGCTAGTCTGATTCGAGGGAGCGTTATTCTGGGTTTTTAGAACTAAACTCGGGATAGTAAGCAGCCCTAACCCGATCAACAAAACGAGGAAACCCCCATGAAAAGAATCCTGATTGTATCCAACAGATTACCGGTAACAATCGAGAAAAAAAGGAGCGTTTCACTGCCGCCAGAGCACCGGCGGTCTTGCGACTGGTTTAAGTTCCTTTCACAATACCCACGAAAGCGTCTGGATTGGGTGGCCCGGGGTCTCAGCCGATAACCTTAGCGGTAAAGAAAGGGAATCGATTACCGACCAGCTGAAAAACATGTTCAACTGTCACCCCGTATTCCTATCCAAAAAAGATATCTCTCTTTATTATGAAGGCTTCAGCAACAAAACCATATGGCCTCTCTTCCATTATTTTACACAATTCGTTATTCATAACAAAAGTTACTGGCAGGCTTACTGCGCTGTTAACGAGCACTTTAGCCGCATAGTGTCAGAGATTGCACGTGAAGACGACCTGATATGGATCCATGACTATCAGTTAATGCTGACGCCCAAACTCATCAGAGAAAAAAAGCCTGACGTTGCAATAGGATATTTTCACCACATTCCTTTCCCCTCCTATGAATTATTCTGGTTGCTGCCGTGCCGGCGCCAACTCCTTGAAGGGCTTATCGGTTCAAACTTGCTCGGGTTTCACACTGACGATTATGCCCGTCATTTTAAGCAGCGTTCATCACCTTCTCGGACATGAAGATAGTCTGGGGTATTTTACCGTGGATAACAGGCTTATACGCGTTGACACTTTCCCTATGGGAATTGACTACGACCGGTTTTCCCAGGCAATCCAGAAACCAAAGGTTCAACAGCAAATCTCTAATTTCAAGAAACGCCTTCCTGAGTGTAAAGTCATCCTGTCGGTCGATCGTCTGGACTACACCAAGGGGATACCTCAAAGATTGGGAGAGTCAATCATCGTAAACCCAAACGATCTTGAAGCGGTAGTGGGGGCACTGGTGAAAGCTCTTAAGATGAGCGAACCCGAAAAAATCAAACGGAACCTGACTACTCTTAATTCCGATATACGGTTAGTCGCTGGGCCAATGACTTTCTCCAAAGCCTTAAACAGGTTAAAGCTGAACAAGATCATTTGTCAACGAAGCATTTTACCGATACGATGCAATATGAAATCATACAAGATCTTGTGTCAGACAATAACCGTTTGTTCTTGTTAGATTATGATGGCACATTGGCTCCTTTTGCGAAATTGCCTGACGAGGCCAAACCGGACAAGAAATTGTTGAAGTTGCTAGATAGTCTCTGTCGTGATCCAAAGAATAATATTGTTATCATCAGTGGCAGAGATAAAGAGACTCTGGATGAATGGATGGGACATCTGCCATTGAGTATTGTTGCTGAACACGGTGCATTCTACCGATTTCAAAATAAATCATGGCAGGCAACTATTCAACCTGATAATGACTGGAAAGATGTTATCCGCCCGATTTTAGAATTATCAGTAGATCGTACACCAGGATCTTTTATTGAAGAGAAAAACTCTGCTTTAGTTTGGCATTTCAGGAAAAGCCAGCCAGATTTGGCAAAATTAAGGACGCAAGAGCTTAAAGATACTTTGGTAATGATGGCAACTAATCTTAATATCGGTGTATTTGAAGGTAACAAGATTATTGAAGTCAAACCAATCAGTATCAATAAGGGACAAGCCATGCATCTTTGGCTTGATGAACAAGATTGGCCATTTATCTTTTGTGCTGGTGATGATTACACCGATGAAGATATGTTTTCTGCATTGCCGGAATCAGCCACTTCGTGTAAGATAGGATATGGTCCTTCAAATGCAAAATTCAGGCTGGGATCTCCTGATCAACTGCAACAGTTTTTGCAGAAAATAGTAAAATAGAATCTCGACATTTATATTATATTGGGTAGCTATGAAAAACTTAGATTACGGAATAATCGGCAATTGTAAGAGCGCAGCTTTAATCAGTCGAGATGGAAGCATTGACTGGTGCTGTCTTCCTGATTTTGATTCTTCGTCCATATTTGCGAAATTACTGGATACTGAAAAAGGGGGACATTTCGCAATCAAGCCCGTCGGAAAATATACAATTCAACAGCGTTACCTGGAAAAAACAAAAGGGGCTATCCACTTAACGCAAGCGGACTCTACATCTTGTGGTTTCCATCGACAATCTGCCGGTACGGTACGGAGGCCGTCGCAACAGCCTGCTGCATAAGCCGATAGAAGAGCATCCCTCGTGATCTCGATGCGCGGCGGTTAAATCGGAAGGTGTATTCATCGAGATAGTATTCCTGATGCTTACCGCTGATGGCACCTTGATGAATGCCAAGCAGCCAGCGTTTCAAGAGCGCCGCAATCCGATGTACGCCTGGCATGGCAACATGTGCCGGATCCCCGCTCTGCGATAGTACCGTCCTGTTGTGCGTGTAGCTGTGCTCACTCAAACTGTTATAA
>CAZILY010000232.1:0-2718 GCA_964540175.1 uncultured Pelolinea sp.
AAGGTAAAACTTATAAATCAGATTATGCTGCACTTAATACATGGGTTTGGGATGCACTAAATGAAAAGAAAAAAACTTCTCAAAAAAACTCAGATGTTAATGTTAATAACGATTTAAAGTATGGAGGAATAAGTGACTGATATAAAATACTTTCTGGGTCAGCTCTTACTTGATAATGAAATTCTCTACAAAACAAAAATTACCGAAGCTGATATTGAAACAAAAACTGATATGATTATTTTCAATGCTATTAAAACCATTTTCAAGCGTGGGGATATTGCAGACATAACAACCGTTGCCAGCGAGTGCAAAGATATTGACGTTTATAAATTGGCACAGCTTACCACAAGCGTTTTGACCGCTACATGGAAACAGGTTGAAGCAAGAATAAAACAACAATCAACAAGGCGCAAACTTCTTAATTTGGCTATGGTAATAAAAGAAACACCGGATAATGATGAAGCGATACGGATAATTTTAAGCGAGGTTGAAGGCGTTAATGATAATGAAGAGTACAAAATACGCAATATGAAAGACCTTGTTTCTAACGCTATAGATAAACTTGAAGAACGGTACAACGCAAAAGGCAAACTTCCAGGAATTACTACCGGATTAAAAAACTTAAATGATTACATCATGGGATTTGAACCAAGAAAATATTATGTATTCGGGGCGCGACCTTCTCAGGGGAAAACTGCTATTTTGTTAAATTTCATTAATAATTGCAAGGTTGATTGTGGAATGTTATCTGCTGAATCAGCTACAGAAGAGCTTCTTAATCGTATGTTTTCCATAAATGGTAGGGCTAATACACAACGCGTTGCAACTGGTGATATGAAACATAGCGACTTTACAAAGATTACTGAAACCGCTTCTGAATATTCACAGAGAAATGTATATGTCTATGATAGGGAAAATATGCCACTAGAAACCGCAATAATAAAAGCTCGTGAGATGAAAAGAAGGTTTGATATTAAGATCCTGTTTGTTGATTATCTGCAATGCATGACCGGAAACCAAAAACTCCCCAGACATGAACAGGTTGCCGAGATGTCAAAATCAATGAAAGCACTTGCAAGAAGTTTAAATATTCCGGTGGTTGTGGCAGCTCAATTGAGAAGAGACGCTGAGGGAAAAAGACCAACTATATCGGACTTCTCAGACTCAACACAGATCGAAAGAGATGCTGATGTTGCGGTTATGATTTATAACAAGGAAGATGGCGATTTAACGAAAAACTATCTTTTAGTCGAGAAAAACAGAGATGGCAGGCGCGGAGACATACAAGTAACTTTCAGACCCGAAGTATTACGATTTGAGAATTACGCACCGGATTAATGGCTAATCAGGGCGTGCTGAATACTTTTTAAAATAGCTATAGGAGAAAGACTATGAACTACATAGATTTATTTTCCGGCATCGGCGGTTTTTCCCTTGGCTTCAAAAGAGCAGGGTTTACCTTTAAAAAACACTATGCTTCCGAAATAGATAAATATGCAAGGAGTATATATGCAAGACAATTCAATGGATCTATTCAGCTCGGAGATGTTACAAGAATCGGAAATGACCTTGGAGAAATTGATCTGCTTACTGGAGGATTTCCTTGTCAAACTTTCAGCATTGCCGGAAAACGTGCAGGATTCGATGATATTAGAGGAACTTTATTCTTTGAAATCGTTAGGCTTGCCGGATTCTACAAACCTCGGTATATGGTCTTGGAAAACGTCAAAGGGATACTCTCTCATGATGGGGGAAACACCATCAGAACTATTCTGGACGAACTTAGGCGACTTGACTATTTCACACAACTCCTGGTGCTTAACACTAAAGACTTCGATGTTCCGCAAAATCGAGAAAGGTGTTTCTTTATCTGCTCTGCTCCAGGCGAACGTATCCCAGAAATACTTCATCTCAGAGAGCGTAAAACGGAGATTGATTTCAGCTCAAACTGTATCGATGCTAACTATTACAAAGGAATAGATAATCATGGGCAGAGGACTTGTGTAGGCACACTCAGAACCCACAAAGACGGAGAAGGATTCAGACAAATGCAGTCAGGGATTTGTCCCACCATACCAACGAGAGGAAGAGAAGACGGTAGCGGTCAACCTATAATTGCCATTCCCTGCTTATCACCCGACAGAGTAGAAAAACGGCAGAATGGCAGAAGGTTCAAAGAAAATGGAGATCCTATGTTTACGCTTACTGCACAGGATAGGCATGGGATTTTAATTTCAGACTCCGGACAGGGTAGAAAAAGAGAATTGCGCAATATTGCTCCACCCCTAAGATCTCATGATGGATGTGGACATGATAACTATTTAATTGAAAATATGAATATCCGCAGACTCACACCCATAGAATGTGAACGGCTGCAAACATTTCCGGACGATTTTACAAAGTATGGAAAAGACGGTGAAATTATCTCGGATTCGCAAAGATATCGTTGTCTGGGAAATTCGGTAACGGTAAGAGTAATTGAAGAAATAGCAAAGTGTATAAAGGAGTGTCTATGAAAACATTTATTAGAATACTATCTATCACTACATTCATTTTAGTAATAATCCTGGCGGTGATAATTTTCATTCCTCTTGACCTTGGGATTCCCAATTTCTACACGAATCAAGCAGTCGTACCGGACAATCAGGATGAAATTGATAATTTGACTAATAGATTAATCTTGCAGGAGAACAGGACGAAGGTGCTGAACATCTACCT
>CAZILY010000233.1:0-2699 GCA_964540175.1 uncultured Pelolinea sp.
GTCAGGTCGATCTTAAAGGAATAGGTTTCACCTGGTTCAACCACGTGATCCAGTTTCATGGATGAAGGCCCGTCCATCTGGTCACCTTCTTCAAAGACAAATCTATAATCCGTTGTCCAATCGCAGGTTCCATTGTTGCGAATTACCCAGGTTTTTGTGAAAGTATCGCCAGATTGGTATATCGAGCCATCCGGAATGGTCTCACTGACAAATTTACTTTGATTGCAGGTATCCTCCTCATCATCTGGTGCGTCTGCATCTCCAGCGCCAGGATCGTCAGGGCTGACCCCATCGGGCGGGGCTTCATCGGCCTCTGGTGGGGCTTCGTTGGCCTCGGGTGGGGGCACAGCTGCGGCAGTTTGTGTCTTTTGCAGTGCCTGCAGTGTCAGTTCTGTCTTGATGTCATCTTCCGATGGTTGGCTGTCTTTAAGTGAAACATTGCATGCCAAACTGATAAATAGCAGAAAAGCAAGTAAAAACATTAACTGGTGGCGTTTAGTTTTCATTTTTTTCTCCTTACATCCGTTGTTATAAATGTAGCATAAACACCTCTCATATACTATAAGCAATTGAAATATTTAAAGATGAAAATAACAGATAGAAATTCTGATTATTGGCTATAATTCCTGCATACAATGGATATCAACCAGAAAAGAAATCTACGGTTCATTACGTTTGTTGGGATCATATATTTCATTCTCTTCATCTTCCCCAACTCATCAACCATGGGGTCGGATAATCCCATAGTGTATCTTGATAGAGACGAGTTTGTGACTTACCCGATCGTCGAACGCATGCTTGATTTCAGCCCGGATTTGAGTACAACATGGGGACGTCTGATTATCTACGGAGATTACCAATATGGCTATCCATTTTATTTCCTTTCAATGCTTACGCTGCTTCCCCTGCGCCTTATCCAGGGTGCTGGCTTTTATGATCATACAGAAATAAACATACTAATTCTTCGTCAGGTTATCAGTGTGCTGCCGATGATCCTGACGGCAGGTGTGTTGACGTATGTGTTCACGCATTTTAGGAAATTGTGGGCCTCACTTTTTTTATTCTTGTTCTTACTCACCATTCCTGCGGTGGTACGAAATAATATGCACTGGTGGCATCCAGATGCGCTGATGGTGTTGGCGATCGCGCTTACATTTCTTTTTCTGGATCTGGATAAACACCGACTGGGTAAATATTTCCTTCTCGCAGCCGCGGCCTGTGGAATAGCATCTGCTATCAAATTGATGGGTTTTTTCTTCTTTCTGACCATTCCGATGTATCTGCTGCTTGCCTGGCGTCGGCGGGGAGCGGAATTTAAAAAGATCATACTATCGGGCTTGTTATTTGTAGGAGTCATGCTAATCGTGATCGTGTTGAGCAACCCTTTTCTGTTCTACAAAGGTCCGCGTGAGGAAATGTTTGCTATCCAGTCTAGAAAATCGGAAGCGTTATCAGAAGGATACACGCATGAAGAATCCCTGTATTATTCCCTTGGGCCTGAATACTGGCGCTGGACAATAACTGTTTCTTATGGTGATCCCCGGTTTCTTTTGATGTTATTTCTACTGCTTGGTTTAGCAGCAGCTGTCGTCCCTGATCGGGATAGTTACTGGCTGTTTTTGGTATGGATTGTGACGATAGGTGTTTATTTAATGTGGTTTGTAGCTCCCAAGCCTGACCATTATCTGCTGCCGCTGTTAATCCCTCTGTACGCGACTGTTCTTAGCGGTGTTGAAATATTGTCTTTAGGACTGACCAGCGAGAAAAGATGGGCGCGCTGGGCGGCGTATGCTGGATGCGCGGTTTATTCCATGATACTTCTTGCCCAGTACATTTTTCAGATATCAACGGATATCCGTCAATACATCTTTTACTTTAAAGTGGTTTAAACCCGATGGGATTTACGCATTTATAATCAGACGGTTTGGTGGGATACAATTTAACTGAATCGAATAATAATTTCAGGAGAGCATATTTATGAAGAAAAGAACATTGTCCTTATTAGCAGGTACTATCATCGTTGGTTTACTATTTTCTGCCTGCAGCTTGGCCGACCTTCTTCCCGGAAACAAGAATGAGGTGTTGGTGGGAGATGCGGTTCCCTCCGGCCCTGTGCTGATCACCGGCGGGTTTGAATACACTAATGATTTTGTGGTTGAAACGTACTATGTGGCACATGCCGTAGTCCTTCACGATATGACTGGGTTTGTCCTGCGTGATAAAGAATGGGAGTTGCCAGTAGAAAGCCAGGTGCTGGGGTATATGGACCTGGATGCGGAGAATGACAGCGCGACGTACCGTTTATCCCTGCCAGCAGTTCCGGCAGGGGAGTTTAACGATGTGGACAATGACAACAAAGAAGAAAAAGGGCTGCAAATTTTTACAGTGGCCTACAACCCGAATCTGACCGGCGGTGTTTTTTCTGAAGGGGATGACCGTTCATTGGGATGGCCGGGATATCTGGCTTCCGTGAAGACGGATTCCGAGAATCAGGATGAGGTTAAAGGCGGTAAATTGGTTATCTGGGCGGCAGACAGTGACCAGGAATTCCCAAGTGATTTTGGGGTGGATGGGCTGCTGTTTACCAAAGATGATGCTGTGGTACCTGTCCCTGCTGGTTATTCAGTGGTTGACCTGGACCAGTCACCCTTTGTGTTTATCACTGATCAGGTTGTCGATATCACCTTGTATGAGCCGGA
>CAZILY010000234.1:0-2683 GCA_964540175.1 uncultured Pelolinea sp.
ACAAACAATTATGAGTCCTATGACTTAATCAAGACTCAAACCATCCCAGATGTGGCCTTTATCGTGGTTTTTACGCCTTTTAACCCAGATATGGCAGTATGTTAAATTTCAATAATCTTATGCTCTAGATTATATCAAGATAAATAAGATAAACAGAAAACTTACTGACTGAGGGTCAGTTATTAGAATACCTGTTCTCCCTCCCTAACTATATACTATTTGTACTAGGGGAGGTAGCTCATTTAATATTTTATTGTATGTGCTTCATCTAATAGCTACAGGGTTCTGAGGATCTTTTTCTGGGTCAAAGATATGGAAATTGTTCATATCAAATGCAACCTGCACTTGGTCTTGCAAAAAGAACTTTGATCGAGGATCAACACGGGCAACGATATCTTTTTTACCTGCAATTAAATAAACAAAGATTTCAGCACCCATTAATTCGAGTAGGTCCACTTTGCAATCCACAATTGCCGCTTCTATGCCTATAGCAGGAAATTTAGGATTATAGATATCCTCGGGGCGGATGCCAAAAATAACATCCTTGTCTTCATACGGAAAATAGGTTCCCATCTTTTCTTTTGGAATTTCTACTTGGAAATCAACGGTATCCACAACCAAGTTTCCATCCGATTTCACAATCTTCGCTTGGAAGAAATTCATAGCAGGTGATCCAATGAACCCTGCAACAAATTGATTAGCTGGTTTATCATATAGATTCTGTGGAGTGTCGATCTGTTGTAGTACACCTTGATTAATAACCGCAATGCGTGTTCCCATTGTCATTGCTTCCACTTGGTCATGCGTGACATAAATAAAAGTTGTTTTCAGACGCTGATGTAGCTTGGTGATTTCCTTACGGGTTTGGACGCGCAATTTGGCATCCAGGTTTGAGAGAGGCTCATCAAAAAGGAAAACCTTTGGTTTCCTTACAATTGCCCTCCCGAGCGCAACGCGCTGTCTTTGACCACCAGAGAGTTCACGCGGTTTCCTGTTTAGTAATTTTTCAATATCCAATATCTTGGCAGCTTCAATAACGCGCTGCTTAATCTCGTTTTTTGGTAATTTGCGCAGTTTTAGACCAAAAGCCATGTTGTCAAAAACAGACATATGAGGATAAAGTGCATAAGACTGAAACACCATGGCGATATCCCGATCTTTTGGTGGGACATCATTGATTACTTGGTTATCAATAAGGATACTTCCAGATGTTATTTCTTCTAATCCTGCCAGGCAGCGCAGTGCAGTGGTCTTACCACATCCCGAAGGTCCCACTAATATAAGAAATTCTTTGTCATCAATTTTAATACTGAGATTATTGACAGCAACCACATCTTCATAATTCTTAACAATCTTATCGTAAATTACGCTAGCCATTATTTATCTCCGTATCATGTCAATTTATTTGTGTTGTTGTTTACTAAATTACCTTTAAAAAGATTTGTCGTATCTATTAACTATCCAAGAACAATGTGATATAAGTCCGAGTTGATTGTTTGTACCACTTCCTTTTTGAAGTTGATAATGAGCTACAAACAACTCCTCACCGAAATGCTCGTTCAGTATTACTTCTTCTTAGTCTACGCAGATAAGATTCTATTCTTGTTGAAAACATCATTATCAAAAAGAGTATTTCAATCCTTACCCTCATCCAATCAATCCAACCTAACAGGTTGGCCACTTTGTGCGGATTGATAGGCAGCATTGGCTATTTCGAAAGCCTTCATTCCATCAAAACCGCTCACTTTTGGTTGACGATCTTCTCGAATAGCTGTGCAAAACTCATTGATCATGTTCTGGTTGGCATCAAAGCCGATAGAATGAAGTCGAAAATGTTGCTCCACACCTCCATAAATTTTCAGGTTCGTGCTAAAAGCATCTACGTCCACTACTCCCTTTTCCCCGATCAATTCAATCGTCAACCCACCCCATGTATTGAAGCGCTTTGGGCGATTCCAGGAAAAATCGATTGTAGCAAAAGTCTCATTTTCAAATCTAAGCATCAGCATCCCCGCAGTTTCCACATCAACAATACCCGCTTGAATAATATTGTTTGACTGGGCATACACTTCAACCACCTCAGAATTTAAATACCAACGATAAATATCTGCTAGGTGAACGGTGTGATCCAGTAGCGCCCCGCCGCCTGCCAAATGTTTATCTACAAACCAGGCTCGATGATGGCTGGGGACTTGGCCTTGGTTTGTTCCAACCATGGCGAAAATCTTACCCAACCCGTCCTGGTCTAAAAATTTTTTCACCTCCAAGACAGGGGCAGAAAAACGCATTGGAAAAGCCGTCATCAGAAAAACACCGCTTTTCTTGCACACTTCAATCATCGCTTGGCAGTCTTCCATTGAAAGAGCCAGAGGTTTCTCGGAAAGAACATGCGCCCCAGCATTAGCAGCCATTTCCACCATAGGACGGTGGTTCACATTTTCTGAACAGATCACAACACCATCAGGTTTTTCTTTTAGTAATTCATCGTACGTTTTAAAATGGTGTACGCCATAGAGTCCAGAAAAATATCTTCCGCGATCTATATTTTCATCTGCGATGCCAAGGAATTCGACATCGGATACATTTTTTAAATTCGAAATATAGGCTTCAGCATGTAGATGTGCAAAGCTCATAATACCGATTCTCATGCTGACACCTCCTTGAGGTGTTGTATTTCAACAGC
>CAZILY010000235.1:0-2676 GCA_964540175.1 uncultured Pelolinea sp.
TTCTTGGTTTTTCCACAGGTTAAATTCATAGAATCATGACCAACAAGGAAATTTATGAAAAAGACCAACGATACGATCCGAACTTTTAATCGATTTGAGCTGAAATATATTGTGACACTCAAGCAGGCTGAGGCATTCAGACAAGATATGTGTCCATATATGTCTGCGGATCTAAATGGAACCACTTCTGGCCGTTATCGGCTTGGCAATTTGTACTATGACTCCCCTGATCTGCGTTGCTACCAGGAAAAAGAGAATGGGATCAGAGTCCGCCGAAAACTGCGTATCCGATATTACGAAACAGATGCTCTTTTTACCGAAGAGAAACCTGTGTTTGTTGAGATTAAACAGCGCATAAACCGAGTAACTCAAAAAAAGCGTACAATTCTGACTTATTTTGAAGCGCTTCGATTGTGTAATGACAGAGTACTGCCCGATCACCTGGACGAAGACAAAGCAACGCTTGAAGAAATATATGCGTTTGGTTGGCAATACAATCTGCGTCCTTCGATGATCGTTCGGTACACTCGCACTGCTTTTGTTGGAAAGCGATTTGACATTGGACTTCGAATTACTTTTGATACATCTCTTATTTGCCAGCCATATCCACTGCGATTGCACGAACAATTGATGGAACTGCCGATGTTAGATGCCGGCCATGTCATTATGGAAATCAAGGTGAATGACCGTATTCCCATCTGGCTTACCCAGTTAATCGGCAAGCACAATTTGAAGATGGTGCCGTTCAGCAAATATGGTAGGAGCATTGCACTTTGTTTGGCAAACCCTGCTTTTTATCGAAAAAACGGTTTTGCAGAAAGTGCATTTGATGTTGTTTCCTCTTCATACTCTGTTTTTCAGAAGCAGGATACCGAATTTTTACAAAGAAAGAAAGCATAAAGGAGAAATTATGGATTTAACAAATATAAATGATCTGACAAATGAATTTTTGGTTATCGATATCGTTCTCGTGATGGTGCTAAGTTTTTTATTGAGCGCTTTCATTGGATGGATATACAAGATCACGCACCGAGGGGCATCTTACACGCAGAGTTTTGTTATGACACTTGTGATGAACGGGATGATCGTCTCGCTGGTGATGTTGATCGTTGGGTCAGATATCGCGCGGGCATTTTCTTTGGTGGGTGCGCTGTCTATCATCCGGTTCAGAAACGCAATCAAAGAAACGCGAGATGTTGGATTCATCTTTTTTACAATGGTGATCGGGATGGCCGTCGGTACGCGATTCTACCTTTTGGGCATCGTTGGAGCGGTGGTCATTAGCTTGATAGTTCTGCTAATGACGCGCATGAACTGGTTCGCGAACGAAGTTTCAAATCAGATCCTTAGCATCCAGGTTCCCAATGATGTGCCGTTTGACGATGTCTTCGATCGGCTCTTCCTAAAATATACACGGGAGTCTGAATTGATCAGTGTGATGTCTGTGCAAAACGACACATTATCTGAATTGACCTACAGTGTGAGCATGAAGAGAATGGATCAAAACCATGCTTTCATCTCGGAAATCAAGCAATTGATCGGAAATACCAGAGTCTCTTTGATCGCTGGGTATAACGGAACTGACCTGTAGTTGTTGGATGACAAAAAAGGAGAAAAAGATGTCTCTAAAACTAAAACGCAATTACCCAATCATCCTGACGTTGATCGCAATTTTCTTATTTCTTGCGGTTGCAATGGGTGATCTACCAATAACCAATTTTATATAAAACAAGGATAAAACAATGAAATACAAGAAAATTTTACAACTTCTGGCAGGCATAAGCTTGGTGATCAGCGGCTGTTCAGCAAATACAGTTGCCGCTGATACTAAACTGGTTGAAGCGCAGCCGGCAGTTTCTGTGGAGATCAATGAAGAATATGCAGCAGCATTGCAGACTTTCAGCACGGATGCCGTTTTGGTGAATGCTGATTACGATGCGGACGACTTGGCCGCCGCTGTTGTCACTGAAGATACGACCACCATTGAATTTGATGGCGGGATGATCACTATCAAAGGGGATGGCGCTGACCTGGAAGGGAATATCGTCACAATTTATTCCTCTGGAACATTCCAGTTGTCCGGCACACTTAATGATGGGCGTGTGGTGGTTGACACAATAGATGAGGGAACGGTCTCGTTGATATTGGAAAATGCGGTCATTTCATCCAGTAATTTTGCGCCCCTATATGTTGTGAATGCGGAAAAGACCGTGATCACACTTGCGGACGGCACAAAGAATATCCTAACGGATGCGGCATCATATACACAGACAAACGAAGAAAGCAGTGAACCAAATGCTGCAATTTTTAGTAATGATAACCTGACGATCAACGGGAATGGATCGCTGACCATTAATGCCAATTATAAACACGGCATCGTGAGCAACGACGATCTTAAGATTGTGAATGGGAATATAACTATTAATGCTGCCGCTGATGGATTAAAAGGCAAAGATATCGTGACTGTGAGTGATGGCAATTTAACCATCCACGCAGGTAATGACGGTATTCAATCCTATAATTCCAAGGAACTTGAAAAGGGTAATGTACTGATCGAGGGCGGTGAGATTACGATTGAATCCGGTTTGGATGGTATTCAGGCGGAAAATACAGTTGAGATCAGCGGCGGGGATATCAATATCGTGGCTGGTGCTGGCGGTGCGCCTGATTCATCAG
>CAZILY010000236.1:0-2675 GCA_964540175.1 uncultured Pelolinea sp.
GCCTATCGGGTTTCTTCACCGACAGGAGAAGCAGAGGGTTATCACCCAGGACAATAGATTTCTATGAGGAAAAACTTTCAAGATTCAGAATACATACAAATACCAAAGGAATATTATATCTACACGAAATAACTGCGAATGTAATTCGTTTATATATGTTGCGGTTATCTGAGACGTGTAATAATGGTGGTGTCCACGCGCATTACCGCGCATTGAGAAGCTTCTTTAACTGGTTAGAAGTTGAGTATGATGACTTCAACAATCCATTAAGAAATATCTCAGTCCCAAAACTTTCTCATCAACCTAAGGAGGGCATTTTTATAAGTAATGTAATGAAAATGGTCAATGCCTGTACAACTGATATGGAATTCAGAGACAAGTCTATCCTGCTTACATTAGTTGATACAGGATGTCGCGCAAGCGAATTTTTGGAGATAAATTTAGATGACATTGATTTAATAACAGGTGAAATATATATACTTCGTGGTAAAGGCGATAAGCAAAGGTTTGTTTATTTTATGTAAGCAAAGTAGAAGAATTATCCGAAAATACAATACTAGAGATGAATTATTCACTCACTCACCTCTTTGTGTAACTAATGATGAATTTAGATTATCCTATTCGGGTTTGAGAGAGATTATTCGGAGAAGAGCAAGAGATGCTAAAGTGAAAGAGCCTGGGTTACATGATTTCAGAAGATGTTTTGCAATTGAATTCCTTAGAAATAATGGGGATATCTTCACTTTATAGAGAATTCTAGGACATTCTTCTTTGGAAATGGTAAAAAGGTATTTGGCTATAGCTAAAACCGATTGCGAGGTTGCACATAGGAAAGCTAGCCCAGTTGATAATTGGAAACTTTAGTTTAGAAAACATTATTTATATTTATACTAAGGTATATTCTAAGGTGAGTGCCTCTTCTCCGAATTCAAATTTTATGAATTCTGCTTGAAGTGTATAATTGGCAGATTCCATTTTTAACTTACATCTTACTGAAGGATAATTGCCTTCAAAGCTGAATAGGATGGTTAGGTTTGTAACTTACACCTTGTTTATCGTCTTTATATACAATAATATGTACTAAAGTAATAAAGAGATATAGATATCTCCTGAAAGGAATTGCAAAATTAATTACTTAAGGTTTTTGAAAATAATACCGTTGCGCCGTCTGCGGACAATCTATGAAAGCAACGAAGATATACGTATAGCCAGCGTTATATTACGAACCATACTTGGATTGTTTGCTGCTTTCGCGGTTGTTATTGGTATTTCATTTTCTTCAGGGGACATGACCTTAATTATGTTTATGCTGGTTGGAGGGCTCTTCTTAACACTTCCAGTTATTTTTGTCTTTCGTGGTCACATACGCCTGAGCAGCCTTATATTGCTTGTAAATGTGGTGACGACAATGACTATTGTCTCAATATTGGGTAAGGGAATCCACGATATTGCCATTTTAGCGTATCCAGTCGCCATCTTTTTTGCCAACCTGATATTGCGGCGACGTGATTTCTTGTGGTTATCTTTTTTTATCCTGCTGGTAGTTGGATATCTGGGTTTAGGAGAAATGTTTGGTTGGTATATTCCAAATAATTATAAGGATACGATTGCTGTTGACCTCATTTCTGCTCTGATTATTTTACTTCTTACAATCATGATTGCAGATTCCTTGGCAGAGAATATACGGAAAAACACGCAAGTTGCTCAAGAGGAGATTGCCTTACGCAGAAAAGCGCAGGCACAGCTTCGCCACTTGAATATCCATGATAACCCCACCGGAATTTATAACCGCGCGTTTTTTGATGAAATGCTTTCGCTGAAGGAGCACACTCGAGAATACCCAGTGAGCATCATTTTCGCAGATATAGATAATTTGAAAGAGTTCAACGATAAACAAGGGCATGCGGGCGGTGACGATTTGCTAAAGCGCACAGCAAAAACGCTTAGCAATGCATTTCGTGATGGTGATATCCTTGCACGCATTGGAGGTGACGAATTTGCTGTTATTTTGCCTAAAACAGACTCAACCACAGCAAACAATATACTTAAGCGGCTGTACTCAATTCTGGCGGCGCACAACACTAAAAATCCTACTATACCGATTCATATTTCATTTGGAATATCAACAGCGGAAAAAGGTGATTTGAAAAATGCACTTAAGGACGCCGACCATAATATGTATGAGAACAAAGCGAACCGAAAATTGAGATAACTCTTCACAAAATTGATATTTTATACTGTGTCCGCTGAATCGAACT
The DNA here is from genome assembly GCA_964540175.1 of uncultured Pelolinea sp. Taxonomy (GTDB): domain Bacteria; phylum Chloroflexota; class Anaerolineae; order Anaerolineales; family Anaerolineaceae; genus Pelolinea. Next base: position 2,259 of record CAZILY010000236.1, read on the forward strand.
TCAACAAGACAATTACCAGTAAGAATTGCTAATAGAGCGTTTGTAAATAACGTCTATCCGCATCGTTTCAGGCACACGTTCGCTATTCAATATCTTAGAAATGATGGGGATATCTATACTCTGCAAAGAATCTTAGGTCACTCATCTTTGGAAATGGTAAAGCGATATTTAGCAATAGCAAAATCAGATTGTGAAACAGCACACAGGAAAGCAAGTCCAGTGGATAATTGGAAATTGTAGAATCAACAAATTCAGAGTCTGCTGTCCTGCCGTTAGACGAGCCCCATAGATATAGGGCGAAAATTGACCTCAATTCATTACTTTTTCAAATAATCCGTTGTCTTTTGCACCTCATTCCTAAACAAAAACTCCGACTTATCCATCGGATTTGGCTATAATTATTGTAGCCCTGCCATT
>CAZILY010000237.1:0-2654 GCA_964540175.1 uncultured Pelolinea sp.
CTTTTGTATGTGCCTGTTCTTGGGTAGCAAATGAGTCTTGCGGAAAAAAGCCTTTCGAAAAGACAAAAAATAAAATAATGGTATATTTTTATTTATCGACTGACTAGTCGATCCAGTATTAATCGGGAATTTTCAAATACCTTATTATGAAGACTTTTTCCAAATGAGTCCATGGTTACTACAACCGGAAAATCTTTGATCTGGATGACCCATATGGCCTCAGGCATGCCGAATTCAAGTTTATAGACGCCCAGGACTTTCTTAACTGACCTGGCGATCAGTGCAGCAGCCCCGCCAACCGCGTGAAAATATACTGCAGGCGTTTGAATGCATGATTCAAGCGTTTTATCACCCATTCCACCCTTGCCAATGATGCCTTTTAGATTGAAGTGGTTTATGATATCACCCTGATACGGTTCCTCACGGATGCTGGTTGTCGGCCCAGCGGATATAAATTTGTAATCTTCAGTATCTAATCCGCTGACCACAGGTCCACAATGATAGATGAGACTTCCCTGAAGAAGATCTTTGAGTTCTTTGTATACTTCTTTGTCATCAAAGGTGGGTTCTACTGTCTTTTTTATAAACCTGTCAAAAAGCCATTTATGTGCTGCATCACGGCCGGTTACGATGATCCCATTCAATAAAACCGAATCACCAACATGTAGGTTGCGGATAGATTTGTTCGAAATGGGAATTGAAATGGAAATAGGCATATTAATCAAATTCAACCTTTTCGCCGGATATGGATATTTGATGCCGGCGGAATGCCCAGCACATATATGATATGCTGACAAAATAGGATGCGGGCAGCCGGTGCAGCCCTACGATCCTGGTACTCAGAATGGTTGATCTACCTCCAAGACCCATCGGTCCAATCTGCAATTCATTTGCCTCTTTTGTAATCCGTTTTTCCAGCGCAGCGACAACAGGATTAGGATGATGGCTGCTCAAGTCCTCTAAAAAAACTTCTTTGGAAGCGAGATAGGAGGTGCCGCGGTCCCCGCCGATGGCAATGCCAAGAAAACCGGGCGCACAGCCCTGTCCCTGCGCTTGAAAAACGGCATCCAGAGCAACTCTTCGCACGCCTTCAAGATCTCTGCCCGCGTTGAGAGCGGAGTCTGGCAAAGAATACTGCCGGCCCACATTCTCACAGCCGCCGCCCTTTAGCAGCAGGTCAATCGTTAATGTCTCACCCTCGACTTCTTCAAAATGAATAAATGGAAAATGTTTGTCTCCCAGGTTGTGTGCGCTGTTCTTACCTGTTAAACTATTTACTGCGTTCGGGCGAAGGACCAATTTTTCTGTTGCTTCTGCAACAGCGGAACGGATGATGCTTATGAGTTTTTTCGTGGAGTAGGATCCTGGATACTGGACAAAGAAGATGGGCGTACCTGTATCCTGGCAGATGGGTGTTGAGGTCTCTCTCGCGATCGTCACATTTTTTATAATTGACCGCATAATGTCTTGTGCGGCTGAACCTTCCCCCTCTTTTTCTTGGGCAGATAATAATGCTCTTTCAACATCTGCCGGGAGACTGGTGGAGGTTAGCCGGATGAGTTCCAGAATATGTGGTGTCAGGTCCTGCATTTGTTTTTTTCAACAACCTTCGAGACAATGATATTTTGTAATTTAATTATATGAAATCAAATTTATTATAAAGGAATATTAAAGTGCTTACGTATTTGACATTAATGACTCGCCTTCCCGGTGCAATATCGATGTAACTGGGAAGAAGTCGAGTAGGGATAATGGATACAATGGGCGCTATGATACGCTGTGAATAGTCAGACCCTTATTTGTTGAATAGGGTGGTGCGGGAAAGGGCTGTTGATTAATATGGGTACTATGTTGGCGCGCGTGATTCATCATTAATGGTATCATAATTGCAATGCGCTAGCTGTCCAGAAAATATCGAGATATATTACGGGATTGCTGGGTTTTTTAAGTGGAGATATTGAAACAGTGGCAAGTATTAATTAGAAAAAGAGGAGAACAATGAGTCTTTCCGAAAAAAACATCATCATTCTGGCTGAGAATTTTTACGAAGACCTGGAACTTTGGTATCCATATTACCGTCTGAAGGAAGAAGGTGCGGATGTGAAGATAGTGGGGATGCCGGGTGTAGAGAATTACGGCAGCAAACACGGTTATCCTGTCAAACCCGATTTGACTCCGCAGGAAGTGGAGATTGAGAAAATCGACGCGCTGCTGGTCCCGGGCGGGTATGCTCCTGATAAACTGCGCCGCTATCCAGAAATGGTGGAGCTGGTGAGAAAGGCATTTGACCAGGGCAGCGTGATTGGCATGATTTGCCACGCGGGCTGGGTGCCGATTTCCGCCGGAATTGTAAAGGGCAAGAAAGTCACTTCGGTTAGCGCCATTAAAGACGATATGATTAATGCAGGCGGGGAATGGCTGGACCAGGAAGTGGTGGTGGACGGAAATCTGATCAGCTCGCGTATACCGGCTGACCTACCGGCATACTGCAAAGCCATCATTGCGGCCCTGAATAGATAGATAGGATTATTCACCTAATCACATAGACAATAATTGTCTTTAGGGTCTGCCGTACGGGACAGGTTTAACCATATTTTGAGCTATTCTAAAAACACAGAAGTGTGCAGCTATTAACTCATACGGCTACTTACCAT
>CAZILY010000238.1:0-2631 GCA_964540175.1 uncultured Pelolinea sp.
AGTAGATTCTTTCATGAATAATTATTTTATCTCAAGAAAGTATTTTTAGGTTTTTTATAATTATCTTACACAGATAATATAATAATCAAGGTAATCTATATGGGAGACCTCATGAATAATGATCAAAGAAATTTAGCGGAAGGTGTTCTATTCACCGATCTATATCAATTAACTATGGCTCAGGTTTATTTTCGGTTGGGTATCCATGAAAAAACCGCGCAATTTGATTATTTCTTCCGCAGTTATCCTGATTATGGACTACACCAGGCTGGTTACTGTATTAATGCGGGTTTAGATTGGCTCCTTGATTGGATGCGGAATTCGTTTTTTGACGATAGGTCTTTAGCTTATCTAGAAAACTTGCTTGATGTCAAGGGAACCCCTTTATTTGGAAAGGATTTTCTTTCTTATTTACAAGGCAAATCTGTTATAACGGGAGTGACCTTGAAGGCAATTCCTGAAGGCAGAGTTGTTCACCCTTATCTCCCATTAGCGATGGTTGAGGGTCCCTTGCTATTCTCACAACTTATCGAATCCTCTCTCCTTAATCACCTCAATTACCAAACCCTGATTGCCACTAAAGCAACCCGCATTTATGAAGCTGGTATGGGACAGACGATGCTTGAATTTGGGTTGCGCCGAGCCCAGGATAGAGCTGCGAGCGCTGGTGCTCGGGCTGCTATAATCGGGGGCGCTGCTGGTTCATCTAATGTTGGCGCATCCGCTGTGCTTGGGTTTTCACCTAGCGGCACGCATGCACACAGCATGATCCAAGCAATTGTTGCCTTAGGAGGCTCAGAATTAGATGCATTTAAAGCATATGCAGACTCTTATCCAGATAATTGCATTTTGTTGGTAGATACTTTTAATACTTTAGAAAGCGGAATACCTAATGCGATCAAGGTGTTTGAAGACCTTCAAAAGAAGGGCCACCAGCCCGTTGGAATACGCCTTGATTCAGGTGACCTTGCTTACTTGAGCATCCAGGCTGCTCGAATGCTGAATAGTGCAGGTTTCCCAGAAACAACTATTGTTCTTTCAAACCAAATGGATGAATTGGTTATTTGGCAAATCATTACACAAATAAAAGAAGAATCTGAAAGATATGGTGTTGATCCAGACAAATTAATTAAACGGTTAGCATATGGTGTCGGAACACGGATGATCACATCCAGTATTGACCCAGCTCTAGATGGGGTTTATAAATTGGTCGCAATTCAGGAAAACTCACATTGGGTGCCCGCAATGAAGATTTCAGAAAATCCTGAAAAAACACTCAACCCAGGCCATAAAAAACTTTGGCGTATTTATGACAAACGGGAAAAAGCAATTGCAGATGTAATGAGTACCTCAGATGAAGATTTGCGCCAGAAGTTATCTCTACACCTTCATCACCCAACGGATACTCTAAAGCATAGTGTATTAAGAGCAAATGATCTTTCAAAAATCGAACCTTTAACTGTTGAGATAATTACTCGAGGAATTATTAAATACGTTTCTCCTTCTATCAATAAAATTCGTGATCTAAGGCAGAAAGACCTTGATAAGTTGCATCCAGGAGTAAAACGGTTGATGAATCCGCACCAATATCATGTCTCCTTAACCGATAATTTATGGACACTGAAACAGAACTTAATTCGCGAATACAAGAACGGTAAAAAAAGGTTGCATACGTGAAAATTGAGCAAATAAAAAATGAGTTTTCCAATCTCATTGACCCTCACACATCCATTGAAATTATCGCGGGTGGATTTTCGTTTACTGAAGGGCCGATTTGGGATCATGTTAACAATCAATTGTTGTTCTCAGACATCTCGTCAAATAAAATATTTTCCTGGTCAGCTGAACAGGGTGTTTCAACTTATAGATCCCCGAGTAATTTTTCCAATGGGCTGACATTTGACCCACATGGAAATTTGGTTGCTTGTGAACACCAGAGCCGATCAATTTCTATTGAAATAAATACAAAAGTTACCTCTCTTATCAATTCATACAAGGGTAAGAAATTGAATTCCCCCAATGATGTAATTTCAGCTAAAGATGGTTCAGTCCTATTCACTGACCCGATTTATGGCCTCCGTGTTGGCATGGGAGGGCCTGCTAAACAAGAACTATCGTTTCAAGGAGTCTTTCGCCTCCCCCCCGGCAGCAACCAACTTGAGTTGATTACAGATACGTTTGAGCGGCCAAATGGATTAGTTCTTTCCCCGGATGAAAAATATCTTTACATTGGTGACACAGTTCGACAGCATATACGCTGTTTTGAAATCTCGAAAGATTGGGGGTTTTCAGGCGGACAGGTTTGGGCGGAACTATGGGATGATGAATATGTTGGCAGACCGGATGGAATGAAGGTTGATATTCACGGGAATTTATTCAGCACTGGCCCTGGCGGGATTTGGGTTTTTGATAAAAACGCCAATCTTCTTGGACGAATTTTCCTTCCCGAAAAAACATCAAATCTTGCTTGGGGCGACCAGGACCGAAAATCCTTATTCATCACATCCTGTTCTGTGGTTTATCGGATCCGCTGCATAACTAACGGTTAGCCAAAACTAAATTCATTTTTCTAAATATATATCCAGATAAATTCTACATATGTTGTTGCTGGTATTAGAACTCGTATATCTG
>CAZILY010000239.1:0-2618 GCA_964540175.1 uncultured Pelolinea sp.
AATAAAATTTCATTAGATGAATTTTATCGAATTTGTGGTCACCGCATAAGCCCAGTATATGCACTTGAAAAGCTGATGTGGGTAAGAGATATGCAACCAGAAATCTACGAAGCGACTTACAAGATGCTTAATGCAAAAGACTATATTGTCTATAAATTGACAGGAGAGTATGCGACCGATTATAGTGATGCCTCTGGAACAAACGCCTACAATATTGATAAAAAAGAGTGGTCGAAAGAAATTTTGGATTTATCAAGGATTGCCCATGATAAATTACCGACCATACATGAATCGATCTTTGTAGCCGGTGAAGTGACTAAAGATGCGGCTGAGAAGACCGGTCTGAAATGCGGTACCCCTGTTGTAATTGGTGCGGGCGATGGCAGTGCAGCGGCTGTTGGAGTTGGATGCATTAAGCCAGGTTCGGCTTACACTTATCTGGGGTCGTCGGCTTGGGTAGGAACCGCAACCGAGGAACTTTTTCTTGAAGAAAAGATGAGAACCATGACTTGGGCGCATGCAGTTCCTAACCTTTTTCATTCCACTGGTTCCATGCAGGCAGCAGGTACTTGTTATCAATGGCTTAAGAACGAGATTTGCCAGATCGAAACAAAAGAATCCAATGACTTGGATAAAAGCCCTTATGAGATCATAAATGAAAAAATCAAACAATCTACTGCAGGATCGAGAGGAATAATATTTTTACCATATCTATTAGGCGAGCGTTCACCCCATTGGAATCCAAATGCAAAAGGAGCATTCGTTGGAATTAAACTAACCAATAAAAGGGAAGATCTACTTAGGTCAGTCCTTGAAGGTGTGACCTTTAATCTAAATATGATACTAGATATTTTTAAATCTAAAATCAAAATTGAAGAAATAACATGCATAGGTGGTGGGGCTAAAGGAAAAATCTGGATGCAAATACTCGCAGATATTTTTGATACCCGGATCTTAATTCCTAATTATTTGGAGGAAGCAACTTCAATAGGCGCAGCAGTAATAGGAGGCGTTGGGGTTGGTGCCTTGAAGAACTTTGGAGAAATAGATCGGTTTATTCGAATCGTAGATAAAGTGGACCCTATAGAGGAAAATCAAGAAACATATAAAAAATCATACCAACAATTTATGGATACTTATAATTCACTTGTTAATGTATTTGAAAAATATTGACATTTACATCTCTTGTTTTCTTGGTTCCCGTTTTTTGGTTAGTGAATCCTTTTTTGTGAATTTACAAAAATGCAGATTGCAGAAACCTTTCCGAGGTCAGTCCGCTAACCATAACAAGAAAGCACAAGACCCATTATCTACAGAGATGACGAACCTTAGCCCATTGCCATCGAAATTTAGATCCAAGTGAATTAGCAAGTATATCGGGAGTATGCATTTGTGATTATCGATATGAAACCCTTGTGGAAGCCATTGGCAACAAGGGGGTCGTGAGCATAGGTTGATAATAAGCGAATGCTTTAACTATAGGTATCAAACGAGGTAACGTGATAATTACCGCAATAATCAGTTGGTGGCGCGAATGTTTTCACATTGCATATATCCATGACATTCAGCATTTCTTTTATGCGATACAGAAGAACGCATTAAGGGTGGTGAGGGAAAAATATAGTTATTGGACTCCAAGTAGTAGATTAGCAGCTACTAAGTCATTATTACAAGAACACCTTGTGGAATTAAATGAGGTTATGCAGGTTGTGGTTTTTAACCTGAAAATACCCAGTCAAAGAATTCCAAAAGATTGGTTTGAAATTAATAGCAGGGAAATGATCAACCCAAGTATATGTTTTTTGTATCTTAGGAAATGAATAATAAATTAATTACTGTACTTGGGGCAGTTCCGCCTGATGAAATGGGGATAACAGATGCACATAACCATATATGGATTTCACCTGTAAACAGCATGGTTGGTAGTGCTCCCATTCTAAATGAGGAAAATGCTATTCTGGATGAATTAATCGAATTTCATCAAAATGGCGGTGGTGGTCAGATTGATTGTCAACCCTATGGGTGCGGTCGGGATGCGCGAAAACTTAGAGTTTTATCAAAACAAAGCGGAGATAAGATTGTAGCGGCTACCGGTTTTCATTTACAACAATATTACCCGCCTGATTTTGCGATTTGGAAGATGAATTTTGAGGAAGCGTATAAGTTCTTCTTGTCGGAAATTTACCAGGGATGTAAAGAGACACGTGCTTACGGTACAATTGTCCAGCCAGGTATTATCAAGATCGCTGTTAGGGAAAATTTAAGAACATCACCCAAACATCTACTTGAAGCTGCAGTTCTTGCCAGCCGTGAAAGTGGACTATCCATAGAAATGCATACGGAAAAAGGACAGGGAATTGAAGATTTTGTAGGTCTGATAACCAAAATGGGTCTGCCACCAGAAAGATTGGTAATCTGTCATATTGACAAGCGCCCTGATTATGGTTTACATAAAGAATTAGCCCAGTCTGGATTCCTATTAGAATATGACACCTTTTTCCGCCCGAAATACGAACCAGAGAAAAACCTTTGGCCTCTTCTTAATAAGATGGTACATTCGGGATTCAGTAACTCAATAGCCTTGGCTACCGATATGGCAGATGGTTCATTATGGAAAC
>CAZILY010000240.1:0-2616 GCA_964540175.1 uncultured Pelolinea sp.
CCGTACCGGCTGTGAGACCAGAAACGCACAGCGCATCCGGGCGGTGATTAAAAACCGTTGAGGTGGCAATATCTACAACATCACGATTCCCGAGATAGCGGGCGGCTTCCGGGATAATATTGAATAATAATTTCACATTCTGGGCGCCAATGGCATGCTGGTGGCGGATGACCTCACCGCAGTTGGTATCCCATAAGCCAAAATCGGAAGCGTACACACCAGAAAAGATCTCGTGGATGAATTTCGTGCCCACGGAAACTGCCAGGTCAAGTGAGGCAATTGGGTCCCACAGGACATTGACACCGAAGGGGATATGGATATCAGACATAAGCTCACAGATAATGCGTGCCATTGAAGCGGTTGTGACTGCTTTTACTTTGGTGAGATAGGGCAAACTGAATTCATTGGAAAACATAACTGCGTCCACCCCTCCGTTTTGCAGGGCAAGGAGGTCTTTGCGGGCCCATTCGATCACGGCTTTCATGCCGCCATCCTTGTCAAAATAAGGGTCTCCAGGAAGTGAATTCAGATGGCACATGGCGATTACAGGTTTTTTGGTACCAAATACCTCTTCTATCCAGAATTTTTTCATTTGTTCACCATCCTTTTCCTAAACTGCCGTTTATTAGTGTGTTTTATGTTAGCCATAAAAAACCCTATGGTTAATATTCATTCCATGTAAAAATGTTTTTGATCTAATTATAGAGAGCAAGAGCTGTTCGGAATGCGGCATCTCCTGTTAACTCTGATTCAACATCGACCGCTTTTGCTAATTCACTCAGGAGATTGACACTGACATCTTCTCCGGTAACGGATTTTACCAACCATACAGCATGGGCCGCATATTTCAAGCCATTCATGGGCTCTATGCTGTCAAAATCGAAGAAGAACCAGGCGTCCGAGGAATGCATGCGTAAACGCTCATACTGAGATTCAAGCATGTATGTGATCATTTCGATCTTATTATCATCGATGGGCTGCTTTGCATGATTATTGATCAGATCTTTAACGGAAATTGCCCCAAGAAGTACTTTGATATACGCGTCACGCAGTGACCAGGGATCAGCAATAAGACCTCTTGTGTATTCAATGTATTTTTCATCAAGTGATAGCGCTAAACGATCTAAGAACCGCCTTAAGGGCGCTTTCCAAAAGGCTGTTGGTGCATCGCCACAAACATTTCTCCAGCGCTCAATGCCGTGGTGGCAGCTCCAGGAGGTGTTTTCGTTTATCTCAGTGGTTTGATCGGCAGGATGGTGTTGGAGCCACTGCGCCGGAAAGGTAGGTTGAAAATCAGCTAAATTAAGAGAGTGATCTAACAGGTAAGTAAGAAACTCCTCTCGTTCTGGCATGTGATGGCCGTAGAGCTCACCATCTGATGCCGCCAGAAATAGTTGGTCGCGATCGCGGCGCATATTTTTATATTGTGGAACAAGCCAGTCTGAAACAAATTTATCCGCCTCCATTGTCGCACTTGTATTAAAGCTGATCTCACTGGAAAGAAAACTGTTGTAAAAGAACGCGACGATCTCTTTTTTATTTCTGAGGAGAATGCGATAGGGTTGTGTGATATCCAGAGAGGGATCTTTTGCCTGCCACGGGGCTAAGATAGTGAACTGAATGCCGTGGTCCGCAAGCACCTCTAAGGATTCCAGATCAACAGCGGTTTCTGGCAGCCACATTCCCTGTGGGGAATGTCCGAAACGGGTTTTGAATTCATAGATTCCCCAACGCACTAAGGTTTCTTTTTCGCGGCGGGGAATGAGCGGCATAATAGCATGAATGTATGGCTGTGCCATTGCGTTGCTTATTCCATGTGCTTGAAAAACTGTGTTTTCCTGCTTGATGATCTCGGCGAGTGTTTCTGGGTGGTGTTTTGCTAACCAAGCATTAAGAGTGGGGCCAAAGTTAAAGCTGATTTTCTCAAAATTCCCAATTTTCGCATTAGGCAGATAACATTCATGGTAAATTCGTTCGGTCCAGTTTGGGAATGGCTGTGCACCTGCTTCGTGCGGTATTTGACCGGTTCTGGGATCAACTCGAGGGGGTTGGTAAAAATGTCCGTGTATACTGAAATATTTTTGCGACATTAATTAGCAGTGTTCCTTTTCATTTTATCGGATGTTAAACTATGCCATTTTACCGTAAAATAAATGAAAATGGCCTGCAATTGCAGGTCATTTTCATTGGGGTAAGAGAGAGGGTTAATTAATTAGTCTTTGAGGGTGATCTTTATCTTGGTTTTTTTTGGTTTCTTATTTCTAAATGCAAGGATGACCACGGGGATAAATAAAAGCACGATTAGTACTGCGAGAATAATCCCAAAGGTTACCCAGGATGCGGATTGTGCTACTTCAGGCACCAACCCGCCCGGGTTGAAGCTGGTTTGAGATTCTCCCCCAATGCCGCTGTATCGGTCAGATAAGGTCACTGTCAAAGCGCGGAGCACCCCATCGCGCAGAGTAAGCAGTGTTTCATAGCTGATGACCACTTCACTCTGCAGCGAACGCCGCATCTGGTCATACAGGGCAGATAACTGCTCTTTATTTTCGGCATATCCATATTTTCCACCAGCATTGTCAGCAATATAACGCAGCGTAGTTTCATCTATGCCGC
>CAZILY010000241.1:0-2610 GCA_964540175.1 uncultured Pelolinea sp.
AGACACAGTGGACACAACAGCTAGTTTTCGCAAAGCCTTATGCAATTTATTGACGCAATGGGTAAGGATCCCCTAAAATAGTACCAACAATAAATAGACATTTTTTAGGAGAGCCTTAGCTTTTTGTCCCATTTTCTCTGGCGACATGCGATTGCCGGTATTTTTTTTTTGGGGGGGGGAGGGCGTTAGCAACGCACCCTACTACTGAATTGCAAGCAGGGATGCAGGACCTTAATAATCCATATATTCTACTTGACAAAATGCAGAAAAGTTGGATAATGATTATATATACTGACTCGATAAAGGCAAACCACCCGAAAGGATGGGGCGCAAAGCAGTGGGTCTAAAGCTGATAAAAATCAGCTATGATTGCCAAGCCGCCGAAAGTCTGATTGTTTTTTAAGACAAGCAGACAAGAAAATTACCGAAGACATCTGAGCATCATCGCAAAAGAATTCGGGAGCAGGAAGTGGATATGGCATGAGCCTATATCCGCTTTTTTTTATCGTGAAAATAGAAAGAGAAAAAGGAGACCATAATGAATTCAAAAAAAAGTAGTAAAAATCACTTGCCCACCCTGATCAAGTATGTTGTCCTGCTATGCATATTTGCTATACTGGGTAGCATGGCGGCATGTAGTTTGCCATTCAAAATTGTGCCGAATACTCAAGAGGAAGGACCACCTCCTGAAGGAAATTTCCAGGAGGAAGAACACTGGGAAGAAGGTGAGCCTCCACCAGAAGAACACTGGGAAGAAGGCGAACCTCCACCAGAACCACCACCAAACGAGCCTCCACCCGCACAACAGCCCGCACAACCACCTGCACAACCACCCAGCGGCGGAGGCGGAGCTTTCTCGGCTGATGTATCTGTTACCGATATATATGCCGGCAATAAACCTCAGGGGCAGTTCCACGTGCGCATCACAAATCACGGTCCGGGAACTCTGAATAATGTTACTATACCGGTGAAATGTCAATACGAGCGCACGAACAAGAATACTAAAGCACAGAGTGCCCAGAGTGCCACAATATCCGTTAATTTAAGTATGAAACCTGGTGAGCAAATGAGTTTTCCAACCACACTCACCCTGGATACAAACGTCTTTGAATATCTGGTTGCCTGCGAGGTATTACCCAATTTCGATGACCCCAACCCGGGTAACAATAATTTTAATGAGCCGATCTATTGAATTTGCTAGATATATCAGACCATCGGCATTTTTAAAGCCATATGTTGTAAGTTTTCTGTAAGAAGTGAAGAACCCTCCAGGCATGAATATGCCTGGAGGAAAATTATTTGCCCATGGGAGAAACTCGGATTCCAGGTTTTTATTGGAGAGATGACTGCAAGCCGAGATCCCTCGATAAGCCTCCCCAAAAATAGTACCAATAATAAGTAGAAACTCTTTGAATTTGTTGTAAATTCACAATACGTAAAATTTTTGAGTCGCCTTACCTGTTTGATATTCTTGGTGCAATTTGGTGCAGTATTAATGAAACACTGTGGACACAATGAACGCTGTGATACGCTATGGACAAATCGGTTCTTGCCTGTGGAACAGGATGTTGCGGGTTCAACCCCCGTCAGCCACCCCTAGTTGTTGCGGAATCTAATACTGCCTCGTCATTATTAATAATATTTATTTGCGAAAAAGCAGGGAAGAATACCAATAAATGGTTGATAAGTAATGTGTCAAATTGCCTTCCCTCCTTATGCAAATGGTGCAACCGTGGTGCAACTTGAGTAGAAACTATAGAAACAATAGACACAATAGAATTTTTTGCCCCTACTTTTGTCACTGTGTAGACATAATAGACATAATAGACACTATAGAAACTATAGAGTGATTAGAAGATAACTCTTAATCAGTAGGTTTGGGAATTACTCTTTAGGGTATCGCGATAACCTGGTATGATTGTCGAGTAATTGCGTACCGAATTCACATAACAAAGGGATTTACTTCTTCCAAAAATCCCTACAATTTTCTGCAATATAAATATCATTTTTTCTTAGTTTTATCAACCAAAACTTCAAAGAAATCTACTCGATCAGCAGATGCTTCTTTATATGAATTATCCAAATAAATTGAGTTGAACTTACAACTCATTTCGCACTGGCCGCAAGATGCACAGCGGTCTCGGTAATGATCAAGCCGAAAACAACCTTTTGACACTTTTTCCAGCGATAATGCCGCAGCAGGACAATCGCGAACACATAAACCACATCCAACACAATTTACAGCAATTATACGAACGCTTCCGCGGTAACTTTCCGACGGTCTATGTGAAACTGCTGGATAGGCAATCGTCTCCGGTTTGGAAAACAAAGCTTCCGTAATATTTGGTAGCAAATAAAAAAAGGAGCGTATCTTTAAAATAAATTTGTTCATATCAGTAAAATAAAAATATTATGTAAAAGTGCAATGGGAATAAAAATATGCCAATTCAGGTGAATTAATTGATCGATTCTCAAACGAGCATATATGGCGCTGATAGCAGAAAGCACGCCTTGTAGAATGATCAAGAGCAGTAAAAAAATAAAGAACCCACTGATGGTGTTCATCTGCCAAAACCCAGAAAAATAACAGTGTATTAGAAAAGATAACCC
>CAZILY010000242.1:0-2597 GCA_964540175.1 uncultured Pelolinea sp.
GAATTTCCGTTGTTTCGATAGCTGTCGAGTACATCATCAGGATGCACAAAGTGGCTAGCCGTATAATGCAGCCAGATCTCATTGGCTGCTGCCCACTGCATATAATTATTCGGGTTATATCCAGAAACGATGCGGGGAAATTCTATGATGCCATCTTCCGCTTCCTCAAATTCCTGTACATATGCAGGCACATCTGCATCTGGAAGATAAACACTTGCGATGACCTTTAGGTCGGGCCATACTTCTGGCAGCCACTCTCGCGCTTCAAGGCAGAGCATATTAGAAACAGGAACATATACCTGGAAAGGTTGCTCAGGGAACATGGATGACCCAAATTGCCGCAGCTCGATAATCGATTGTTTCATGGCATTATTAGACGGCCAGGTGGGATAATCTAAAATTTGATTAACCCCATCCTCTTTTTTACAAAACGGAACGTGGTTATAGCCGTGAAGTCCAAGCTCACCACCGTCCCGCAGCAAAATCCCTCCAAAGTATTGGAAAAGATCAGACTGGCCAGCGGTGTATTCAAACGGCGGTTCTAAGGTGTGTTCATATGTTTCAATAATGAAACCTGAAATTTTTAAGTTATATTTATTTTGGATGTCCTGTATATCCGGCCACCACACATTCAAGAAGAAACCTTCAATATCACGAGTGAATTGGCGGAATATGTCCTCATCTTTTCCTTCAGGAATAGGTGCGGGGAAATCATCAATGTAAAATACAGAAGCGTTGATGACGGGGTAAATGACCACATCATGCAGCAGACTGTAAGCTGCGCCGATTAGTCCTCGGCTGCTCTTGTCAATGAACTGGTCGGAATTTATGAAAACGATCTTCCCATGGCCGAGTTCCGTTTCCCATAAGATAGGCAACTTGATTGCATCTGCAGATATGAGGTGCAGTTTGACTCCCTCAGCCAAATTAACTGGCAGACTGAAATGGTCCATGAAATCTGTGCCAAACTGCATACCAGCAGTGCCGGGCAGCAGCTTGGTTAGGAACTCAACGCCATTTGATTGAATCAACCCTTTATCCAGCACGCTGATGCCCAATTGGGTATAGATCCGTGGGAGAGGGTCATTATTTTCAGGGCGAATGGCAAATAGAAGTTTGCCTCCATCCTCAACCCAATCTATTAGTTCATCAATCTGTGGATTGATATAAATTAATTGTTGAAAGGAAAAAATCACCGTCTCATATTCACGAAAACTAATTTGCGGGGATTGGCTGACGTCTATTTTGGAGTAACGAATTTTCATACTATCTAGAGCGGCAGTGACGGTATTCAGAGAGCCTTGATTGAAGCTGCTTTTAGAATTATATAGAATTAAACAATCTGTTTCGGCATCAGGTATTTCTTCTGAGTTAGCATCAGATAGAGTTGGCAGCTTTTCTAAGAAAGCGGATGGCTTTTGGCTGACTGTATATGATATTCCGCTTCTTTCCACAAACAACGCAAAAGCAAGGAAAACGAGGATGGATAAAGGAAGGAAAAGATAAGAAAAGTTGATCTTCTTTTGCATTTTCACACCTGTACCCACGTGCTGACCTGTTCCTTGCCGGATGAAGACCAGCTAATTTCCCTGCGGTTAATCTCGTCGATTGTTTTTTCAAGGTGCACCGCATCATGTCCGTCCACACTGATTTGCAACGCATTTATCCAGGTTTGCTCATCATCTGGAAAATTTTTCTTAAGAATCTCGTTAGCTTCAATAGCCGTGTTGATGTCTTTAAGTGCCAGGCAATTGTGAATCTTCTTTAGCAGTATTTTCTTGTTCCAGCCATCCAGGCTAATTTTCTTTTCTAATAAATCTGCAAAAGCGACACGCTGTCTTTTCAACAAGAAGGCTTCAGATAAACCGCTTTCGATGAAATTGCCAAGTGTTTCAATATATCTATCCAAGATGCTGCTATCATCCGGGTCGGCTTCATGTTCGACAGACAATTGCTGTACTTGAAGTTGAAAATTCCGTTGGATTTTTGCGATGGTGGTGTTGGCGTAATGGGCAGTATCCACGTCGTTGTTTTCTCTGGCGAGAAGGAGGATATTGATATTCTTCATGGGGTCATCAAGCAGCATCTCAAGAATAAGCTTTTTCCTGGTTTGCCTGTCATTGATGATGAGAGCTTCTTCCAGCGGAACAATATTCTGGGCTTCTTCACGTTTTTTGATTGATTTCCAGTAGATGTCCTCACTGAGAGTAAATGTTTCGATCGAATCAGGATCTTGTTTGTGTTGATTGGTTATGTGAACCAGGTCAGCTGCTAATGCGGATAGAACGCCAAAAAAGGGAATGCACAAGATGGGCAGAATGTTCGCCGGGGTCAACGTAGAACGGCGCGTGAAGATAAGTATTGTATAGACGGCGGCGATTATAAAATGAGTGGTGATAAAAATATTTAGAAGTGAGAAATCCATTATTTATTCACTCTCTAAATCCTCGACATATTCACTTTCTAACCCGATATTGTGCAGGCGCTCTTTAATGATACCGACATTCTCGATACCTGCATTGGGCAACAGCACATAACACCGGGTATCATCCTTCTCCATCAGACCGGCAATATCATCATCCCGAATGCCTTTCGAT
>CAZILY010000243.1:0-2596 GCA_964540175.1 uncultured Pelolinea sp.
GGCTGCAAACATTTACCTTGGTATTGCAATCTTTTTTCTGACTAACTTGTACTGGGCTCGCTCGTGGATTGTGCTCCCATATTATATTAGTGATAATGAAAAATATCAGTGAATAATGATTATGCTATACTTCCTAAGATTTTTCTGAGTATATAAAAGCTTGATTGTTTGGAGGAAGATGTGACGAAATCTATAGGAATTCTTACTGGCGGGGGGGATGTTCCCGGTTTAAACATAGCAATAAAAGCTGTCGTATTGGGCGCTTTAGAGGAAGGCTATAAAGTATATGGAATAAGAAGAGGATGGCGTGGATTGCTTCACTATGATTTTGGTGAACCTTCAACACATGATCATTACATAAAGGAACTTGATTATAAGACTGTTCGAAAAATTGACCGGACTGGCGGCACCTTTTTGCATACGTCAAGAACAAACCCACAGAGGGTACAAAAAAGTAAAATACCTGACTTTCTTGTAAATTCTGCTTATGGGAAAGAGATTGATTATATTGGCACATTTGACTTTACGGATTACGTGTTAAATGTTCTCTCTGAAATTGGTATTGATTCCCTGATTTCAATTGGCGGAGATGATACTCTTTCTTTTTCTGCGCGTCTTCACAAAGAGGGGTTTCCGGTTATCGGTATCCCAAAAACCATGGATAACGATGTGTTTGGAACGGATTATTGTATTGGATTCTCAACAGCCGTATCACGCAGCATAAAATTAATCACGGACATGAGAACCAGTGTGGGTTCTCATGAGAGGATAGGTGTTGTTGAGCTATTTGGTAGAAATTCGGGTGAAACTAGTCTAATTTCTGCGATGTTGTCTCACGTGGACCGCGCGGTGATATCTGAAGTCCCTTTTGATATAAATAAACTGTCAAGTTTCCTTGTTGAAGATAAACGCCGAAATCCTTCTAATTATTCAATCATGACCGTGTCAGAAGGAGCTATTTTTGAAGGAGGGGAAATTATTCAAAAGGGAAAAGCGGATGCGTTTGGACATCGTAAATTAGGTGGCGTAGGAGAAATGATAGCATCTGAGATTACACGGATCACAAAAAATCACACGATGTACCAAAAATTGGGGTATGTTATCCGCTCTGGGCCTGCTGATACTACGGACAGATTGATTGGAATGGCTTACGGGAACATAGCTTTGAATTTAGTAAAGAAAAACCAATTCGGGATACTTACTGCTATTGTAGACGGAAAATATGATACTGTCCCATTGAATAAGGTAATTTCTTGTAAAAAATTCGCAGATGTTGAAGCATATTATGACAAAGAGAACTATTTGCCAAAAGTGAAAGATTTCTTGGGACACCCAGTATTTCTTACTTAATATATTGTTCTTATAGATGACAGCAAAATATTAATAAATGAAATTTATTCACTGTTTCATTTATAAAACAATAAACCGCACTTAGGATTTGTTTATGGAATATAACAGTAGTGTTATTCAATCAAAATACAAATTAGTTCCGCGAACCCTGATTTTTATTGAAAGAAATAACGAGATATTACTCATTCATAAAAATAAAAGAGATTCGTTTGGGTTTTCTAAACTCAACGGAATAGGTGGTCATATAGAAAAGGGGGAAGAACCCTATGAGTCTGCGAAACGTGAAATTTTTGAAGAATCGGGTTTGATAATAAATGAATTAAGCCTTGTGTCGATCATTTTCATTGATATTGGCACAAATCCGGGTATTCTGATGTTTGTTTTTAAAGCAAAATATCCAGGTGGAAGATTGAAGGAATCAGATGAAGGTAATCTTTTATGGATGAAAAGAAGCTCGATCAAGGATGGGAATAGTATAGTTAAAGATATACCTTTCCTCTTAGAATTATCAGATTCCTATAAAGCAGGTTCTCCGCCCACCTTCGTAAGGTATCTCTATGACGAATATGGCAAACTGCGCATAGTTATTTAATAATCGTAATATAAAATACTAGTAATGAATTGCCGTATTTTCGTTGGTCAAATTCGCTGAAGTTTTCAAATCGCAAAGATTCATATTCCACAGGATCAATCTGGACAATTATCCAACCGTCATCGTTTAATATGTCCTTGTTTTCATCAATAATATTTAAAGCATTTTGCCACATTTGGGAGTATTGTGGGGGAGCAATAAAAATATAATCAAAACTTCTTGATGATAAATTTTTCAGAAAGGTAAATGCGTCGGCATTGACTATGCTATAAGCATTATTATCTCTAATACATTTTAGATTATCATCAAGCACAGTAAAAGGATCTTTGTTTTTTTCGATAAATTGAACAAATTTTGCTCCACGGCTGTAAGCTTCAATTCCAACTGAACCAGTTCCCGCAAATGCATCTAAAAAGGAGCTTTCAAGGATGTCATTTCCGATTATATTGAAAAGATTTTCTTTTACTCGGTCTGTTATCGGGCGAGTTTCTTTTCCAGGTATTGATTTTAGGAGAAATCCTTTAAGTGTTCCTGCAATTATTCTTGGATTTGTTCGTTTTTTCATCTATATTGATCTAGCGTAATCAACAGCATATTTTATATTGCCAATCCACTCGTCTCGTACACCCCAACCTTTTATGCAGAATGATGAAG
>CAZILY010000244.1:0-2577 GCA_964540175.1 uncultured Pelolinea sp.
ATGATTCTCGCCTCCTGTTCCTCAAACACAGGAACATCATCTCCGACGGCTCAACCTGCGTCACCTGTTGCCACGCATGTTGCCACGCCTGTTCCAATCGAATTTAAATGGGATCAGAGTATTCTCATTGATCCAGCCACCAATTATCTCATCTCAAATGCGACTAGTGATATGACCTGGGATAATATCATAGGAAGTGCTGTGACAGCCAATCGTGACACACGCTGGAATTTGGATCTAAAAATTGACAAGCTAACCGCGAATATGGGCGATGCCAGTACCGGGATTTACCTGGGAGCTTCCACTTCCGAAGCCGATTACTGTCATCTATTCTTTGGCTATCAATCTGGAGTCTGGCATTTTGGTTATGCACCCAGCACCGCCGAAGGTCTCACTCTTTGGGAAGAAATCTCTTCGCCCACTGAAATGGCAGGGCAATTTCATATCGCCATTTCTTCCGATGGCAAGTTATTGGAAATCAAGAACGGTAATAACTTAATTTATTCCCATTTATTTGCAGATCGAATTTTCGCAAGTGATGCTGAAGTTGGAGTGTCCACCCAGATCGGACCTCAAACTGCTCTGACCATATCTTCATTGACCATCGAACAAGCACCTCAGACTGTCACCGCAATCACACAACTACCGGTAGCTTCCTCAACCACCGCCGGTGAAATTGCTTACACTATCCACGTGTCACCAGACGGCAGTGACACGAACTCAGGCTCACAAGACGCGCCTGTTGCCACCATCACTCAGGCGCAGCAGATAGTTCGCCAGCTAAGTCCAACCATGACAGGACCAATCAATGTTATCCTGCACACCGGCACATATCTGCTCACAACTCCCTTGATATTTATCGAAAATGATTCAGGGCAGAACGGTTACCCGATCACCTACATAGCCGCGGAAGGAGAAAATCCGATCCTTTCCGGCGGTGTCTCCGTTACTGGCTGGCAGCAAATGCCGGATTCAAAACTATGGGTTGCCACCCTTCCAGAAGACACGATGATTTTCAGACAGCTTTACGTAAATGGAGTACATGCGCCGAGAGCCGCCATGCTTGAAGCGATCAAAGGGCAGCGGTACGCCAAGGGTGAATTTAGCGATCGTGATGGCATCATCGTTAGCGCTGGTTCCATCCCAAATCTTACCAATCCTGCAGACGTCGAACTCCACTGGATATATGATTGGAAAGACATGCGCCTGAAAGTCTCAAATATCACAGACAATAACAATGGAACCAAGACCATATGGATGCTGCAACCATATTATTCTGTGGCTTTGGGTATGGAAAGGGAAGGATACCCGTATTTTCCGTCTTATGACGCCAAATTCTATGTTGAAAACGCACCAGAATTGGTGACCCAGCCAGGACAGTGGTATTACGATCAAAGCAAATATCAACTTTATTATTATCCGCTTGAGACTGAAACCATAGACAGCGCCCAGGTAATAATCCCTCAATACCAGTCTTTAATGTTTATAAAAGGCAACGGATTGGGGCATGAAGTACACGATCTTTCCTTCAAGGGCCTTACTTTCGCTTATTCGAATTGGACTCGCGCAAGCGAAGTCGGCACCTTCGGCTACCAGGCGCAATCTATACTTAATGCCACAGGCCAGGTTATGACGCCTGCTCATATCAATTTATCTTCAGCAAAAAATGTTACCATGGAAGGAAATCAATTTTTGCACATGGGCGCGGCTGCAATTCATTTAGGGAACAATTCCACAAAACTCACAATTAAAGGAAATTTGTTTTACGATATCGCTGATACAGCCATGATTGTTGGCTCATGGGATGATGACTATCTGAAGTCTCCTACGCAGGTCCAACCTCAAGACATCACTATTTCAAACAATGTGATCGATTCAGCGGGTTCAGAATATCGTGGAGCAGCCGGAATAAATGCCTATTATGTGGCAAATGTGAAGATTAGCCATAATGAATTGAGCAATCTCCCTTATTCTGGCATCTCTCTGGGTTGGGGTTGGTCTGAAAAACAGGATTCGACCACCTGTAATACCAACAGCATAGCCAACAATTTAATCACCGATTATGCTCAAATTGCCCGGGATGCGGGTGGAATATACACGCTTGGGCAGCAGCCCGGAACAGTAGTGAACGGGAATGTATTTAGACGGATGCTGGGCGATTACGCATGCATTTACCCTGATGAAGGATCCGCCTTCATTACTTTTTCAGATAATGTCTGTGACACGGCCCCTTCCTGGATTTTTATCTGGACTCCAACAATTCACGATCTATCGATTACAAACTCTTACACCAATGTTTCTACGAAAATAAATAATGGTACCAGCATTACGCTTGATCCCCCTGTAATTGTGAATGGTCAGGATTGGCCCGCCGAAGCACAAACCATCATGCAGCAAGCCGGGCTTGAGGCCAGCTTTTCCTACCTTCGGGATTGGCTGATATTTGTAAAAAAATAAACGCTTACCGATACTTGGTTTCGATGGGCTATAAAAACTAGGGAGACGAATTGTAATGCACCCCATTTGTTGGATAAAAGTTAAGTAGAAAAGAAGGACTGGGTTCGAAATTAAAATCTA
>CAZILY010000245.1:0-2574 GCA_964540175.1 uncultured Pelolinea sp.
TTGACCTTTATGCGTTGCCGATTTCTAAACGAAGGGGTAAAAAAAGTGTTAGTAAAATTACTAATAAACAAGAATTCTCCTATCCCATTACGCAGAATCCGGAAAATTGAGTTTAAACAGAATACCATTCATATCACAGATAAAATTGAAAGAACCGGACCAATCCAAATCAAGACATTGATACAAGGATATAAATTTTCATCAATCCATATGGCATCCGCGCGATATTTCACACCCGCACAGTTAGTTTCAAAAAAACTTACAATGATCGATATTGAAACTCTTCAAAAATCCGGCAGCACAACTCAGTCTACTATTGTTGATCTTGATAAAAACTCTCAGGTACGTCTATGACAAATAATTGGGCAAATATATCTATTGACGTAGATTCCTTATCTTCCATATATAAAGGGCAGGGGTGTTCGCGCGCGGATGGATATACCTTCGTGGAATTCCGATCTGGTTTAGAGAATCTATCAAATTTCTTCTCAAAATATTCTATTCATACCACAATGTTCATGGTAGGTAATGATTTCCTTTATGAAAAGAATCATCCTGCGATAAAAGAAATCGCCACAAATCGGCATGAGATTGCAAACCATTCCATGACACATCCGCAAGGTTTCCGCTGGCTGCCAAAGGAAGAAAAAGAGAAGGAATTGACTGCCATGTCTGACATTTGCAAGGAAGTAACCGGAAAAAGGCCGATTGGCTTCCGCTCCCCTGGCTGGAATATCGATGACGCAACCCTGCCAGTGTTGAATAAACTAGAGTATATGTACGATTCCTCAATATTTCCCACTTCGCTGATGCCATTAATGAAATTTGCCCATTGGTCCAGCATGTCAAAACAAAAAAAGCAAGACCGCACGACCATGGGGCAGGCCAGTTATATGTTCTCTCCTCTCTCACCCTATCATGTCTCGAATTATTCGCTGGGAAAAAGAGGGGATAATTCATTGATCGAATTCCCAATTTCAGTATCACCCTATTTGCGAATTCCATTTTTTGCAACGCTGCTCTTGTTTACTGGCATCAGTTTCTATAAGAAATTATTTCGATCAATTCGTGCAGCTGGGCTGCCCGTACATTTCCAAATGCATTTATCCGATTTCATCGATTACAGCATTCCTGAACTCGAAGATCAAATGCCGGGAAGCAAAAAAGGCGCGTATGTTCCTCAATCTCTGCGCACACCGCTTTCGAAAAAGCTGGATATTTTCAGCGCAATGATCGACTTGATTGCACAGGACCACAACTTCATCACATTAGAACAATGGGCGGCAAGAATGCGGTCAGATAAATGATCCCACGCTTAAAACCTTATGTAGGAAAAGAAGAAATTCTTGCGATTTTTAAGAACAGGAAACATGCTGTTCAGAGATTTGAGCAAGCATTTGCAGCGCAATTCCATTCCGATTACGCAGTTGCTTTTCCATATGGCCGTTCTGCACTATGGGCTTTTTTCAATGCTATGGAGATTAAAGACGCAGAAATCGTGCAGCCCGCTTACACATGTTCAGTTGTCGCACATGCAACAGTTTTAAGTGGAAACATCCCGGTTTTTGTGGATATTGATCTAACAGATTACAACATGAATCTTGACCAGTTTGCGAATGCAATTAATGAACGCACACGCGCGGTCATTCCAACTCATCTGTTTGGCTACCCTATGGATATAGACAGAGTCCAAAAGATCGTAAAGACCGCAGAAGCGAAGTATGGGCATAAAATCTACATAATTCAGGATTGCGCCCATTCATTCGATGCGCGTTATAAAGGAAAACCGGTGGTGAAGGCCGGTGATGGCGCCATCTTTGGACTCGGGATCAGCAAGCAGATCACATCCATATTTGGCGGAGTCTTTACGACAAACAATGAGATGACCGCTAAAAAGGTTCGCGAATTCAGAGACAGGAACTTCAGGAAACCATCGTGGAAAAAATCCCTTCTCCGATACCTGTACCTTCTCGCCACGTATGCTGCCTTCCAACCTTTTATTTATGGACTTGTTTATTGGATGCAGGAAAAAACGCCATTTCTAAATCGCCTCACAAAAGCGTATCATTTGGATGAGAAGATCCATTTTCCTCCTGATTATTTAGACCAGATGACACCCATTGAAGCCCTCGTTGGTTTAGAGCAATTAATAAAATACGCGGCAGTTCGCTCAAAACGGATAAAGATCGCCAAAAAATATTTCAGCGAAATTCATTTAACGAACGAGTGGGTTCTCCCCCCTGAAATTGATGGGGCAACATACTCACACTTTGTAATTAGGACAAACGCGAGAGACCGCTTGCTGGCATCTTTTGCATCTTCCGGCATTCAATTGGGTCAGCTGATTGAATACAGCATGCCGCATCAATCCGCTTACAAGAAATACGCCAAAGAAAAACTATTCCCCAATTCATACTTGTGCAGCAACTCTATGATCAATTTGCCAATTTACCCAAATTTACGCAACAGTAAGATTGATAAAATTATCTCATTCTTGTTTCATTATTCCAATCACCATGAAAAATAATTTACGTATCTCACCTCTAGAACCCCGCTGGATCGAAGACATTGCAA
>CAZILY010000246.1:0-2558 GCA_964540175.1 uncultured Pelolinea sp.
GATACCAAGATGGTGGTGTCCGCTCCTCAGATCGCAGAAGTTATCCAGAATTTCGCGGATTTTGTGGGGGATTTGCCGGTGATTGGCCATAATATTTCTTTTGATCTATCCTTTTTGGGAAACCACCATAATTTTAAAAAAAATCCTGTTATTGATACCTTTGAAATTGCCGCAGTCATTCTGCCTTCGGCATCAAGATATAGTTTGGCATCTTTGGTCGAGGAATTGGATATTGAAAACTTATCTCCGCATCGCGCTCAAGAAGATGCTGACGCGACGTTGGAAGTATTTTTACGCCTATTGGAAAAAGCACGAGCCCTGCCAGTACATTTGATCGCTGAGATTGTGCAGTCCTCAAAGAATATTGGCTGGGATGGGAGCTGGTTTTTCTCGCAGTTACTACGGGAACAATCGAAAACTCCCATAAAAGCGCGGTCCGTAAAGCAGAAAGAATATGGCGTACTTTACATGGACCCTTCAGAGATCCTTGCACCCTCAATGAAAGCCAATGATGAAATTCATCCTCTAAATGTGGAAGAAATCACAGAGATATTGAGCCCAGGCGGTATATTCTCACAGTATTTAGATAACTTTGAATCACGGAACGAGCAAATTGAGATGCTGCAGGCAGTTACTAATGCGATTTCGGGAAGCCAACATTTGATGGTGGAAGCCGGTACTGGCATTGGAAAATCGTATGCGTACCTGATTCCCGCTGCGTTGTGGTCAACAATGAACAATTCCCGGGTGGTGATCTCGACTAATACGATTAATTTGCAGGATCAATTGATGAATAAGGATATACCTAATGTCAAGGAGGCATTAGGTATCGATCTGCGGGCAGTTGTCCTGAAAGGGCGCTCAAATTACCTGTGTCCGAGGAGACTGCAAACGCTGCGCCACCGCAAACCGAGGGACGTAAGCGAGCTGCGTTTATTGGGAAAAGTTCTTGTGTGGCTGGAGTCTGGGGGCAGTGGGTTATTGAATGAACTCACTCTGACCGGTCCTGCTGAAAAGGAGGCATGGGTGCGGATATCCGCGCAGGATGAATCCTGCAACATGGAAGCCTGCGTAAGCAGAATGGGCGGCGGTTGCCCATATTTTCACGCTCGGCAATCAGCGCTCAATGCGCATATCATTGTTGTAAACCATGCGCTGCTGCTTTCAGACGTGGTTGCAAACAACCGGGTTCTACCGGAATATAAATATTTGATTGTGGATGAGGCGCATCATCTGGAAGACGCATCGACTAATGCGCTCAGCTATCGCGTTACTCGCAGGGAAATCGAGCGATTATTCTCTGAGTTGGGTGGGGCCAATAGTGGTGTTTTAGGAAGAACCCTCGATATAACTAATAAACATTTAAAACCTTCCGATCAGGCAGGTGCCGAAAAAATAATTGGAAAAGCTTCAGATCTTGCTTTTCGTGCGGAAAACACATTCAGAACTTTTTTTGTTCAGTTGGACGCTTTTCTGGAGGATCAACGAGATGGCAGGCCGCTTAGTGAGTACGGGCAGAAAGTCCGAATAACCACTCCTACACATATTAAAAAGATATGGAAAGACATTGAGGATGCCTGGGATAAAGCGGTACAGCCAGTGGATAGCCTTCGAAAGATGCTTGATCAGCTCCACCATGATCTGGCAGATGAGATCCAAATGAATAATGAGGAGATCGAAGTGCTGCTTGGTGATTTGGCAAGTATTGTGAGGCGCCTGCAGGAAGTGCACCGTTTCATTAACGCGATGGTGTTCGACCTTGATCCAGATTATATCTATTGGATTGAGGTTGATTTCCGTTTTAGAAAACTTACTCTGAACTTTGCCCCGCTGCATATCGGGACGCTAATGGAAAAACATATCTGGTACACAAAAGAAAGTGTGGTCATTACATCTGCAACAATGACGACTATTGAGCAAGAAGAAAATGATGATTATGAATACTCCCAGATAAATGTGAATGATATTGATGAATTAGTGGGTGCTTCTGATGAAAAAAAGGTAACTGGGTCTTTTTATTACATTAAATCTCGCTTGAATGCGAATGAAGCGGAAGAAAAATTGTTAGGCTCACCATTTAATTATAAGGAATCAACACTCCTTTTCATCCCGACAGATATGCCGGAACCAAGTGATTTATATGCTTACCAGAAATATTTGTCACGCGCGATCTCGCGAACAGCAAAAGCGACCAGCGGTCGCATGCTGGTATTGTTTACATCCTATAAGCAACTGCGGGCTACCTCTCAGGTGATCACACCACTGCTGGCAAAGGATCATATTCAAGTATTTGAACAGGGCGGGGGCGCATCTGCTTCTTCTCTGCTGGAATCTTTTAAAAATACGGAACAGGCTGTGTTGTTAGGTACACGTTCTTTTTGGGAGGGTGTGGACGTGCCTGGAGAAGCATTATCTGTATTAGTGATCACTAAACTTCCCTTCGATGTACCCAGCGACCCGATCATTGCCGCGCGATCAGAAACATTTGAGAACCCTTTTTACGAATATACAGTACCGGAAGCGATCCTGCGGTTTCGGCAGGGATTTGGGCGGCTGAT
>CAZILY010000247.1:0-2558 GCA_964540175.1 uncultured Pelolinea sp.
AATGGGATTGATAAAATACAGGTCAAAAACAGCTGGATTTTTTGTTTTAAGATCGGATTTCGCCCCCTGAAGATATGGGGTACCTTAAAATACCCGACCGGCGTCTGATTAAAGATCAGATGTTTATTTTGAGCGCCTGACATGCTACCCTTCAGGGTAATAATCTTTAAATTGAGCAACATTAATGGCTGCCAACTTGGCCAGGGATGTGCCGTCCGCCATCAACATGATCATTTGATAACCCCTTTCATATAAAATTTGAGCTTGTTCCCAAGTACCCGCAAGTGTCGCCAATATCTTCCCTGAAGCAAATACCTTTTTTTCGATTTCAGCAATTACTTCCTGGACTTCTGGTTGATCTGGTTGACCTAAATATCCCATATTTGTAGCTAGATCCATTGGGCCAATGAAAATGCCATCTACACCTTCGACGGTGAGGATTTGATCGAGATTTGCCACAGCTTCTGGGGTTTCCACAGCTGTGATCAAGAGGATTTCGTCATTGGCATTTTTCAGGTAATCTTGCACGTTTTGGCCAAACCCTTGCGCCCTGGGGCTGCCAGCGACCCCACGTATACCATCGGGGGGATATCTGCATGCCCGAACAGCCGCTTCAGCTTCTTCTTTTGTGTTGACATAGGGAATAAGCAAACCATGCACTCCGGTATCCAGAATGCGCTTGATAGTGACAAAATCATTCCAGGGTGTGCGCACCAGGGCAGAGGTGTCTGTTCCACTTATGGCCTGAAGTTGAGAAACCAGGGAAAGAATATCGCCGGGACCATGTTCCATGTCAATGAGCAACCAGTCAAAACCCGCCCGACTCATAATCTCTGCCGTAAAAGGGCTAGCGATCTGAAGCCAGGCCCCCGAAGTTTTTTTACCTTCTTTGAGCAATTTCTTCACACGATTCTTGAAAGTCATTATCTCTTCCTTTTTGTGATTTATGTTAATTCTTCCCTATTCAAAGGGTACTGGCCCAATTCCTTTGCAGCGTCGAACATCGCCAGGGAATTTTCTATTGGAATGTCAACATTAATATTATGGCAGGGTGCGATGATGTAACCTCCACCGCGCCCAAGGTCGGAGATGCGCCGGGCAACTTCCTGACGGATTTCTTCTGGAGTTGCATTGGGCAACACTTGTTGAACATCAATCCCGCCATGAAAACAGATCCGGTCCCCAAATTCCTCTTTTAAAGCCGAGGTGTCTTGGAAGCCGTCCACCACAGTCTGGATAGGGTTGAGAATGTCCACACCAATTTCAATAAGGTCTTCCACGAGGGGCAGGATGGCACCATCGCAATGCATCAACACTTTGACATCCGCATTTGCTTTGATCGTTTCGATCTGTGTCTTCAGCCGGGGTTTGATAAATTCGCGGAACATCTTCGGAGAAATCATCAGCGAGTTTTGGGTGCCTTGATCATCAGTGATCACAACGACTTGAACATAATCCCCTACAGCTTGCATATAGTTTCGATACATCTCGTTAATAAGCGACGAGATCTTATCTAAAACAGCGTGAGCCAGATCAGGATTGATTGAAAAATCCAGGAAAAGTTTGTCATAACCCCTGATTTGGGCCGCCGTCTGCATAATGCCGACCTTGATACCATCTGCGCCAACCACGAAGTCAGTATTTTCATACCAGAACTTTGCTTGTTCACGCAAGCCCTTAAACATCGCTGGTTGATGTGGGTTTGGCCAAGAAAACGCATCAATATCTTCTAAGGTCAAGGTTTCCTGCCCCAATGGCTGTTCATGGATGGCGTAGTACTCTCCATATTCTGTCCATTTATGGGGAGTATTCCACATATCGATATAACCCTTTTCGTCATCGATCTCAACATCATGTACGCCAACCCAATTCGGCACAATCCACCTGAAGTCAATCCCCAATCTCGCGCAGACGTCTTCGTCCAACACTACATTCTGGGCCATACGATCGAGAATCCTGACTTCTGATTTCAAGCCCAGATGAGTCATTAGCACTTTATAAGCGTTGCGATGAAACGAGCCAATATGTTTGCCGAAATCAACCAATACCCTATCTGGTTCCTGATGATTTGTTGTAGCGAAAAAAGCTTCCCTGCGGTTCATATAAAGAACTCCCTACTTCTCGAAATCAATTGATTCAATGTTCAGTAAACGGCATATATGATGCAATTCTTGTATGTAATCACCCGCTACCCCAGAGATGTGATTGGAACCGAATTGGTCAACCAACATATCGAAATCCAGCGAAACGTGCACAAATGCCGTGGGCAGTTGATGACTGCCGCGCGCTTCCACAAAATTCTGGTACTCTTCCGGGGAGGGTTCGATCATCTCACCATAGATGATCGCCATGACATACTTACCAGCTCTGCGAAAAAGACGGGCTAATGTAACGGGTCCGGGAGCAGCCCTAAAGTAGACAATTGCTCCTCCGCTAGGCCGGAAAGAAGGACGCAATTCTATATGATGTAAATTATCTGCTGGCTCGTCCGCACGACCAGCAAACCAACTGCATAAGGCTCCACAATTAGGCAAATAAATGGTGCTGGTTTCTTCATT
>CAZILY010000248.1:0-2556 GCA_964540175.1 uncultured Pelolinea sp.
CCAATAGTAATAATTTTTATTACTACAGCATATTAGCTAATGAATGGAATAATAGGAAAAAAACACCAGGAAAGGTTAATGCCGGTGGTGCTTTGGTATATGATGGAGGAGATATTTACGCCCTCCAAGGTGGAGGTAAGACAGGTTTTTGGAGATACAACATCGGAACTAATAAATGGAAGAAGATGAAGAAAACTGACGAAAATGTAAAAGAAGGTGGAGCGCTGGCCTATGCAGGTGGTGACTACATCTACGCTCTCCGAGGTGATAATAAAAATGATTTTTGGGAGTATGACATAGACAAGAATACCTGGGACGACCTAGCAGGTACACCAGAGAATGTCAATGCCGGTGCTGACCTGGTTGCAGTGGGAGGATATATATACGCCTTCCGGGGCGGGAATAACAAAGATTTTTGGCGGTATGACATCGACGATAAGAGCTGGAGCAACTTAGCGGACGCTCCTGGCAATGTAGATGAAGGTGGTTCGCTGGCCTATTATTCCGGAAACTATATCTATGCCCTGCAGGGAAAATCAACTGGTTTCTGGCGCTATTCTGTTACAATGGATAGTTGGACAGTAATAAATTCTGCCCCCAGTGCAATCGGTAATGGAGGAGACTTGGAATTCACCAATTCACAGGGTGGATTTGCTTTTCGGGGTGGGAATAATAAAGATTTTTGGGAGTTTGATGTGACTCCACTCTATGATATATCTTCCCAGGCAGGATCAGTGAGCACTGATGCCAGGATTAAAATTGATGACTTGACCAATCCGATTCTGTTTTGGGACATAGACTAAATTAATCAATAAGGCGCAAAGAAGGTACTATGGACGATCCAAACCAGATCCTGGGAAATGTCCCTATTAAACCAAAATTACTGACCAGCTCCCTGGAAACATTTGATTTTAATATCCTGCCGGAAAGATACCAGCGCAGGAAAATACGGCTGGTTGCCCTTCTACCTTGGATGTTGTTCCTGATTTTCCTTTCAGCTCTCTACCCCTCTTTCTTGTTGGCGCAGGAAACCCAATCCGTTTATAAACAGACCGAGTTCGAGGTCGCTGTCCTGCAAACTTCTCTAGAGACCTACCAATCTGCTGCAAATGAAATGGCTGCACTCGAGGATCAAATCATTTCTACGACGGAGCGGAGAGACCAGATCCTGGATTCATACCAGGGAGTTGATCTACAGGGGTCAAACTGGAGCCCTACCCTGTTCAAGATCGATAATATAGTCAATGATGGCATCTCCTGGACTTCGATCAACCAGCAAGATCAAGAGATCAGCCTGGAAGGCATAGCGAGTACATATCAGGGTGTTTTGGATCTGAAATCCAGATTAACTAATCTGGGTGAATTCTCAGAAGTTAGGATCGACACGATTGACCAGATCATTATAGATCCATCTGAAATCGCGGTCGAAAATACAGAGGATGGGCAATCCCCTATTTCACTACCGCCAAAATATAACTTTTCAGTGGTGGTTTCTCTCAACGCGGAGGGTCAATAATGAAAACAAAAAGCAGACTCTCCGGTATACGGGTTGGACTGATTCTAAGCTTGATCACCGCTGTGGTAAACCTGATCTTTTTGGGTAGTGTTTCGCTCAGGCAGAAAGCAACCAAACAACTCGAAACAGATCGTCAGACCCTGGAAGAGAATTTTTCTGAGCTGGAAAAAGTAAACCGGGATCAGCTGGATGCCCTCCAGGCAGATTTGGATAGTATTCAGGCAGAGGTCCTTGAACTGGAAGCCAGCTTCCCGGAGTTAGGGACCCCCTTTGATGTTTTTAATCGCGGATATGAACTTGCTGAGGCCAGCCAGTTAGATTTAATAAGAATATCTTCAACTAATTCAGAACTCCAGGAAACGGTATCGGGCGTATTAATATTTGAGGAATATGATATAGAGTTGATCGGAACGCTGGTCAATTGCCTGACTTATATAGAGAAAATCGAAGCTGCTGGATTGGATTCTGTGGTCATGCAATCTGCGAGTATTTTACCGGAGGAAGGGAATTGCTCCCTAGATGTCATGACCATGGGGTATCCGTCAACGCTCCAATAGTCCATAATTTTTGTTCGTTGGGTCTTTGTCAGAAAGAGGGTGAACTTTGTTTAAAAGAAAAAATACCACAATAAATTTTGAGGGCAATGAGATTCGCTTCCTGGTGGTTAAAGGGGATGACATCCGTTCCTGGCACACACTAAAGATCCCTCCCGAATATATGGTTCAAGGCCAAATCACAAAGACCACAGAGATTGGAAACTTAATCTCTAAAACCGTCAAAAAACTCAAGGGATCCCGGAGGAATGTGATCACTTCCGTTACCGGGCAGCGCTCTCTCCACCGCATCATGACAATTCCCAACATTCAGGATAAACTCCTGGAAGAAACTATTCGCCGGAAAACCAAACAGGAATTTGCTATCCCACTGGATGAAACCGATATCCACTGGCGGATCCTTTCCAGAACGAAAAGTCAGTTGATCCTGTATGTTTTGGCGGTGCCAAAAATCATCGTTGATTCCCAGATGGCGGCTCTTAAAGC
>CAZILY010000249.1:0-2546 GCA_964540175.1 uncultured Pelolinea sp.
TGGTAGCCTGCCACAACTCGACAACTGGATATTGATTGGCAATCAGGGTGATCCTGAGCTGATCCTCATCCCAGGTGGAAATAACATCTGTGATATTGGCATTCCGTCCGCGTTCAAGGCACTCCGCCAGGCGCAATATTGCTGCCAGGCGCATGAGTAAGGCAAGATCTTTCTTATCCAGCAGCTTTTTATAATCAGTTAACTCGGGTTTCCCTTTGCGGTGATAGCGGCAGAGCAGGGCGATCAGGGCCGTTTCACGGGAGGTATACCCAGGCAAACCGTTATACTCCAGTAGGGTCTGGGTGTGTTTATGATGGCTGCTGTAACCAATGATCCGTCCCAGGTCATGGAGCAATGCGGCAGCATGGAGGATTTCCCGCTCATCAGTGCCGTATCCATGCAGGGGAGCTAGCTGTTCAAACAACGTGCCAGCCAGGAAACTAACGTGATTGGCATGTTCTTTTTCGTATTGATAATTCCTGGCTAGATTCAATGCGCTAAATCGGCGAACACTGGGAATGATGGGGGGATCAAGATGGGCCCAGAACAACTCGTAAAACACTCCTTCCCTGAGTCCACCAACCGAGAGTTCCATTTGATTGACTTTTAATCGATTCATGACTTCCAGGAGCACCATTGCGCCCGGGAGGATAATATCCGCCCGGTCACTGCTGATGCCAGGTATTTTCTGTCGATCCTTTAGAGGCAGTTCTTTGAACAATGCTATGCTTTTTTTAATAGAAGATTTCTTAAGCACAAAACCGTGCTGTGTGTTTAGGGGATATTTCTGGCGGCTGGCTTCAATTAACGCCAGGTTTCGTATTGTGCCACCCAGTCCTATCAATCTTTGGCTAGACTTGTCCGGCAGCCATTTTATTTCATCTAATTGGCGGGAGATCTCTCGCTTGATCGCTTTAAATTCCTTTTCGGGAATTGGATCCTTGGATATGAACTTTTCACTCAAAGCCAATGCTCCAAGCAGGAGGGATTTACCGCGGACAAAGTTCCTTTTTTGAATATCACTCAATTGGATGCTGCCCCCGCCGATGTCCAGGACAACACCATTTTGGAGTTCAATTTCGTTTAAAGCCCCCAGGGTGTCGTAATAGGCTTCCTTATCTCCATCAAGAAGCTGAATGGTTATCCCAAGTTCATCTTCAACTTGCTTTAGGAAGGCAGGACCATTGGCTGCTTCCCGCACCGCGCTGGTTGCCGTAGCCAGGATTTGGTTTACATTGGTCTGCTGGCAAAAATCTTTATAAAGGCGGAGAGTAGATAGTCCCCTGGTTATTGCATCCTTACTCAATCCCTTTTTTGTTAGGCCCTGCTGCAGCCGCACAACTTCTCTGACCTCATCCACCAGGCGATAAGAAAAACCCAATCTGGTTTCCATGATGATCAGACGGTTAGTATTGGACCCAAGGTCAATGACAGCGATTCGCTGGACTGGTGTATCGTTCATAAATGATTAGATAAAAAATTCTAAAATGTGATTGTTCAATCATAACAGAAACGAGAACTTTCAGATACTAAGTAATAAATGATTTCCAATTAAAACCGGAGATGTGGCCGGGATACTTGACAAACTCTGTTTCCTATGCAATAATACTATTGTAATAATACACTAATACAATAGGAGAATATGAAATTAAACATAGATCCTGAGAGCAGCGTACCGATATATATTCAGATCGAAGACAGCATTCACTCTCTGATTGCCGCAGGGCAAATTCAACCAGGAGAACAGCTGCCAACGATCAGGGAACTGGCTGCGGACATTCGTGTCAATTTGAATACTGTTGCCAGGGCGTACTTTGAATTGGACAAGGAAGGTGTGATCTCAACCCAACGAGGGAAGGGAACTTTTGTATCAGGAGTTCCTGATCAAAAGCAGATGGAAAAGAAACGCCAAAAATTGCTTCATTCAATTATGTTCTCCGCCCTGGAAGAAGCCCATGGACTGGGATACAGCACACAAGAAATCAAAGCGGCCTTCCAGGATGAGATGAAAAATTGGTCTAAGGAAAACGGAATTTAATTGAACAAATTGTATAGGAGGTATAGAAAAATGGTTATCAAACCTACAGGTATGAATTTTGAATTTGATAAGAAAAAGGAAAGCCAGGCTAATGGTGTGGCAGTTTTAGTTTTTGTTGTCCTGATGCTGGTATCGCTAGGCATGATGACCTGGATGATCATCGAAGGGTCCCGGGTTTTCTGGATTATCGTTGAAATGCTGGTTTTGAATTTCATAGGTTTATATGTGCTGCTAGCCTTCAAGGTTGCAGAACAGTGGGAAAAAGCCATCCTTTTACGGCTGGGTAGATTTGTTGGCTTGAAAGGCCCTGGGCCTTTCTGGATCATTCCCGTCTTCGATACTATTCCGGCCTGGATCGATCATCGAGTGATGGTGACTTCATTCACAGCGGAAAGGACCTTAACAAAAGATACTGTGCCGGTCGATGTGGATGCAGTACTATTCTGGGTGGTTTGGGACGCTGAAAAAGCAGCTCTGGAAGTTGAAAACTACCGGCAAGCGATCTCCT
>CAZILY010000250.1:0-2541 GCA_964540175.1 uncultured Pelolinea sp.
TTCTCCCCCATTTGCCCCGTCATTTTGAGTGTTTGCTTCACCTGGATTTAACCAGTTTTCATATTTTTGCTTATCGATACTTCGGGCGCAAACTTTGTCGTGTCTGTCAGATGGGTTATAAGGAACGCCGCGTTGGTAATCTTCCCACACTAATGTTCCGCCCGTCATTATGCATAACATGTCGTCAACCCAGCCGGAGAGGGAAATTATCAGAGTAAAGAGAGCAAGGATTAATAATCTATTTCGTTTGGCTGGCATTTCCCCCCCTTTAATTGTTTAACTAATTACTGCATCTATCCCATTAACAGTATATATGAAATAACCATACACTTCAATTATTAATTCTTTCGTAAAAGTTGGAGTCTTGTTAAATTATCAAAACCCAATAAAGATTTGCCCGCTGGTTATTCGCTTCCCTGTGTGAAGTATCACCCTCACATATTAAAAACAAGGCAGGTCGGATCTTAGCTCTTTACACCTGCCATTAAGAGTCCAATTCCCTCTGGAGTTGCTTTTTTTCGGTTTATCACATCCATGATCTCACCTTCAAAAATCACCGCAATTCGATCTGACAATGCCATTATTTCGTCAAGATCTTCAGAAATTAATAGAGTTGCGGTTCCTTCTTCTCTTTGCTCTAATAACCGCAAATGAACATACTCTGTTGCGCCAATATCTAAACCGCGTGAAGGTTGAGCTGCGATCAGTATGCGCGGTTTCCGGAATAGTTCTCTTGCCAGAACCAATTTTTGGATATTTCCACCAGATAATTTTTTAACGGTGGTTTCTCGGGATGGGGTTTTAATATTAAAATTTTTGATCATGTTATCAGAATGGGTTGAGATTGCTTTTAGATTAAGTAATCCTTTATTGGCGTATGGTGACTGATTGAACTCGCGCAAGACGAGATTTTCCGCCACAGTGAATTCTTTGATCACGCCATCCCGCATACGCTCTTCAGGGATATATGACAGGCTTTTTTCCATCAATTCTTTTGGGCTTTTACCAGTAACATCTTCTCCTTCTAACAGAATCTGCCCTTTCGTAGTTGGCCGCAGTCCATTGATCACCTCGGCTAATTCTTTTTGCCCGTTTCCAGACACGCCAGCCACACCCAAAATCTCTCCTGCATAGATTTCCAGGTTCACATCTTTCAGAGCCGTAGTATCCCGGTCGCTTTGAGCGCAAATATGTTTGAGAACAAGACGCATTTCAATTGGGTCAATTGTCACTCGCTCTTTTTTCAACCCCACTTCACGACCAACCATCATCTTTGCGAGCTTCCCTTTTGTCGCTTTGTGTGCTGGAATCGTATCTATCATGTGGCCGTCTCGGAGCACAGAAACGCGATGGCAAATATCAAGCACTTCATGAAGTTTATGGGAAATGAAGATCAAGGCGTGTCCATCATCGATCATTTGGCGCATGGTAATGAAGAATCCATCCACTTCCTGGGGGGTGAGTACAGCTGTAGGTTCATCCAAGATCAATAATGCTGCCCCTCTGTATAATGCTTTGATGATTTCAACACGCTGCTGCTGGCCCACGGCGAGCTGCCATACATAAGCATCAGGGTCAACTTGCAAACGGTATATCTCTGCCAATTCCAGAATGCGGGCAGAGACTTTATCTAAATCAGTGAGCAGTCCTCTGGAAGAGGGTAACCCCAGGGCAACGTTTTCTGTAACGGTTAATGATTCAACCAGCATAAAATGCTGATGGATCATTCCGATTCCCAGGTTGATCGAATCAACTGGTGATTCGATTTTTACTTGCTCACCATCAAGTTTTATCTGTCCTTCATCAGGTTGATATAAACCATATAGTATTTTCATCAATGTGCTCTTCCCGGCCCCGTTTTCTCCAAGAAGCGCATGTACCTCGCCTGCGTGGACGTCAAAATTAATCTTGTTGTTTGCGATTACACCCGGAAAACGCTTGGTGATATCGATCATCTCAAGCTGTGAGATTTTTCTGTGTCCGCTGGGTAATAATTGTTTTTCTACCATGGTTGATTACATCCTTGGATCTATTTGATGGTGTTAATAATAGAAAAAATGATTGCCAAAGGGGGCAGAATGATCTGCCCCCAGTGATTAGATATTTTACGGGAAAACGGTGATTGAGCCATCAACAATGCCATCGATGACTGCTTCAGCAGCGGCTTTGACATCATCTGGCAATGCATAGTCAGTATTATATTCAATTACGAGGCCGCCATTAGCGAGCGTGAGCTCATAATATTGGCCGCCATATGTACCGCCCTCAATTAATTCAATCATTTGTTTGAGAATGCCTTCCCAGTGATAAACCTGGTTAGCAACAACAATGCTGGGGGCCAATGAAGTTTGGTTGGCTTGTGTGCCAAACCACAGCACGTCATTTTCTTTAGCAACGCCGATTGCGCCAACTACCATCTGTGCTGTACCGGTCAATACGTCCGCGCCAGCGCCAATATGGGTCTGGGCAGCTTCAGAGGCCAAAGCAACATCAGAGAATGAGCCGATCCAGTTGGTGTTTACCTGAGTATCCGCATTGAAT
>CAZILY010000251.1:0-2529 GCA_964540175.1 uncultured Pelolinea sp.
CAGATTTTAAAGGCTACGGTTGGTTTGGGCTTGGTGAAAATGAAGATGGGGTGCTGCTGCCGCAAGAAATTACAGAATTTGCTAATGCTGGTTTAATGGTTGGTGTAGCAGCTACTAACTTAGCTGAGCATCCAGAAGAACAATTCAACGGTTTCTGGGGGGCCTGCTCTACGTATGGGTCATTTTCTTATCTGAAATATGGAATGTTCCGATTATTCAGTCAATTAGCGCAGGATAGCCCCTGGAAAACAGGAAAAGTTATCTGGATTGCCGGGCATTCGGGGCCTGAAACTGCAGATGACAGCCGCACGCATTTCGGAATCTTTTCGCCGGGTGTAACCCAGCTTTTCCCCAAGGGGAGTGTGATAAATCTCTATCCATGGGAGCACAACGAAGTTCCCGTGATGTTGGGAGCTGCTCTCAGTATGGATGTGCCCGTTATCGCTCTGCACCTTACACGGCCAAAGATCGAGATCCCGAACCGGAAAAAATTGAATATTCCCTCTCATTTCGAGAGCGCTAAAGGGGCATATATTGTTCGTAAGTATGATTTAGAAAAACCAAAGGACGGTACACTGGTTGTTCAGGGAACGAGCGCTATGGCAAATATGATTAAAATACTCCCGGAAATTGAAGAAAAGGGTTGGAATATTAAGATCATTTGCGCGACCAGCCCGGAGTTATTTTGTGCGCAGAGTAAAGAATATCAGCAGGAAGTCATTACTCCTTATGATTGGATGCATTCAACAGTGGTCACCACTCAGGCGGGTTGGCTGATGCATGATTGGATCTTTAATCCAATGGCAGAAGAATATGCCATTTCCTCAGATTGGGATGATCGCTGGCGCACCGGCGGCACATTGGATGAAGTGATTGATGAAGCTCATTTATCTCCAGAATGGCTGATGAAAGGAATTGAAAGATTTGTGAGAGACAAGGAAAAGCGCACGGCTTTTCTAAGAGAATAAGTTCATAAATATCGGTAATTAATGCTAACGGCATACAAAAAGGAAAAGAGGTAAAAAAAGGATGAAAACAACAGGTTTTGCAGGACGAGATTTTCTAGCGGAGACCGATTACACTCCCCAGGAGATCAGCACAATTTTAGAGGTTGCGGAAGAATTAAAGCGGCAGCATGCTATAGGCATCTATCACGATGACCTGCTGCGGTCAAAAACATTGTTCATGCTTTTCTACAACCAATCACTGCGGACACGCAACTCATTTGAAGCGGGGATGACGCAGTTGGGAGGGCACGCGCACTTTTTGGATCCCACAAAGATATATACTCCCGCGATGGAAGGGAAAGAAGTAGCCTACAGCACCGAACGCGTCTCAGACGTGGCGCGTGTGTTGAGCCGTATGGGAGACGCGATTGCAATTCGATGTTACGGTGACCCGGTGGAATGGGAATATGGTGGGGCGAACGCGTTGATGCGGGAATTTGCCCGCTGGTCAGATATACCCATTCTAAATATGGAAGATGATATTTACCATCCCTTCCAGGGTTTAGCGGATATGCTGACTATCAAAGAAGAATTTGGCGGATTCAAGGGTGTCAATTTCACCATGTCATGGGCATATTCACCGAGTGTGCATAAACCGCGCGCGGTTCCACAATCTGCGATCCTTTATGCAACCATGCTGGGTATGAATGTCACCCTGGCCCACCCAGAGGGATTTGATCTTGCTCCAGATATCATCAAACAATGTGAGACGTATGCTGAAGATGTCGGTGGATCGTTCAAGATCACCCATGATTTCTCGGAAGGATTCAAGGGCGCACATGCGGTATATCCGAAAGCATGGGCACCAGTCACGCTGTTCCAGCCGCCAGTCGGAGAATTTGATTTTGAAAAATCGCAGAAGATCATGGATTCATACAAGAGCTGGAAAGCTACCAGCGAGTTGATGGACACCTGCGAGAAGAAAGCCATTTACATGCACTGCCTGCCAGCAGACCGTGGGTTGGAAGTGAATAATGATGTCATGGATAAGACAGAGGGTCTGGGATGGCGCTCTGCGATCTTTGATGAAGCGGAGAACCGTCTGCATGTTCAAAAAGCGGTTATGAGCTTGTTGATGAAATAGAAAAACAGGAAAGAATAATACTGAGAAAGAGAAAATACCAAGTGGGTATTTGCTCTTTCTTGTTAATTGAGATGTCGTTTTATGACCAGTTAATGAAATTGTCGACTCGCGTTTTTTCACTGTGTTGTTAATTAGAATATTTGTTTGAAGAAATGGACATTTGCTTTACATTAAAAATAATGCGATTTATACTATTAAAAACGATTAAAAAAGGAGTAGAGAAATGGAAAAGGCCTGGGAGCTTGAACGAGAAATACGCTTAAAAGCAATCCCTATGGATCGCCGCGTGCATGCAAGTGATTGGTTTGACTTAAGTATTTTAGATCAAGCGAATGATATGATGTTGAAAATGTTTTGGGAGTCGCACGTACCTGGGTCTGGGGCAGTTGAACACGCATACATGGAAATGATGCAGGCGCAGGAAAATAAAGGATATGA
>CAZILY010000252.1:0-2516 GCA_964540175.1 uncultured Pelolinea sp.
CCATTCACAATATAAGGATTACCTGAAACCACTTCCCAGTCATCAGACAATCCCGCATCAAAATTATCCTCAAACAGAATGGCTGGCTGCGGTGGGGCTGTTGGTTCGAGGGTTGGTGATTCAGTTGGTATGGCCTCGGTATTGGTGGGTAATACCGCTGGCACAAGCACTATTTCGGTGGGAATTGCAGTGGGTTGGATTTCCTCAGTTGAAATTACTTCAGTATCAGCGATAGCAATTTCTTCCTGTTCAACTCCAGGTTCCGCTACAAATGGAATAGGTTGCGTAGGGGGAGTGCCAAAGAAACGATCATAAATTATATAACCGCTGAAAATGATTGCTACAATTGATATTACTCTCCAGATTGTCTTCAAAGAACGAAATCTATCATTTTTTGTTTGGTCGGTTTTTTTCATTTGATATCCATCCTTCTTTTCATCTAACGGTTTCTTATGTTTTTCATAAGGAGGTTTTTCATCATCCCTCTTCTCATCCTTTTCGATTACATCCTCTTTTGGTTTTTCAGTTTCTTTTTCTTTGTCTTGTATTTTTTCATCAGGAACATCGTTTTCGACAATCTCAGCATCAATAATTGCATCATCATCGGTATCTGTTGGTTTGTTTTCAATTTGTGATCCCTCTTCTATATCTTTCTTCTGATCTTGGTTTTTTAGAGTTTTCAATGCCATGCAAAATTTGGTTCTTAGGACACTATCTCTTTTTCGCGGATTCATCTTGTCAATTCCGAATTTAAAACGAATATTTGACATGTACTTTTTCACAGTCGTTTCTTTTATAAAAAGCTTTTTGGCAATATCTCTATAAATGAGATCCTCACAAAATAAATCAAAAACTTCTCGTTCCTGATCAGATAGCTTCTTTATTTTCTCAATTGCTTCGGAATTTGACATATTATCCTCCTCCATTCCCTTTCCTTTACTCATAATCCCTATGTCTAAACCTTGGTTTACCCCTTGTCCATTTTTCTGCAGCAATCATAAACCTAAGTATGTACTCAAGTATGTGCCTTAGACGATATCGCTAAACCTCTAAATTTGATATTTTTAAGACAGAAACCTACACAGCAATTGTGTTTAAGAGACACAAACGTAGCTAACTTGATTATAGATTAGAAAGCGGGTTTCTACAGAAAGGAGATAGTATGGACGATCACCAGAAACATCAGGGGTTGAATTTTGAGCGAGTAAAGCCGCAACTATCATCTGCGCTTGTTTCAATCATCGCAGTTAGCCTAGTTTTTGCAGCTGTTTGGTTGGTGCTGCCAAGACAGGCAACATTTTTACTCACTCTAATCGCAATAGCCTTATTAACCTGGATGGCTTCTTTCGGATGGGAAGATGCATTGGAATCACTCATTCGTTTCTTGGAGCGCCAGAGAAAATCTAACAGGAGATAACCATGTATCAAGTAAATACTCAAAACACTTTAGAAAATGCAGGAGAATTGAATTTGGGCCCTCAAACCAAACAACTCCTCACGCTGGGTGAAGAGAATCATTGGCCCACCCAAATTCTTGGCAGAGCGCCCATGCTTAAGGAACCGCTACGCGTAAGAGAATGGGTTTTAATGCCAGCACTGATGGATTCAACTCCTCTTCCAGATCATGCCATGGAACGGATCCATACTGTTTATGAAGTTGGTATTCGACCGCAGGGATTCGTGATCGTGCACGAAGCTCCCTTGGAAATTGGTGTACCTCAACCAGAGGTGAAACAAAAAGTTGATTCCGATCTTCTAAAAAAGATTGGCGGGGCTGCATTGGGAGCAGGACTTTTATCTGGCTCCATAGTAGCTCTGGCTGGGATCGCAATCCTGGGAGGGATCTTATTAGCACCAATTGGTTTACTTGGCGCTGCTGTCATACTCGACCCTATCCTGGTTGTGGTCACCACCGATAACTATTGGATTGAGATCGATCGTTGGGACGTTCAATAAAATGATCGGCCGCATCTTGTTTGGGTTTTGCTCCATTTCCACTTTCCTTGTCATGCTTGTCATGATGCTCTTCTTTCGCAATCTACCCAAACTGATGCGGCTGTTCCTGCAATTATTCAGGCAAGTTTTATATCTGTCTTATTTGATCTACTACACCTTACTCACCTGGATTGATGTTCGTGTTGGATACCAGTTTCAAATCAATCTGTTAGTCAATCCTGCACGCACTGTTGTTTGCATCCTCTTCTCGATAATCTTTTATTGGTTGATAACACTCATTCGAGATAAACAAATGTCCATCTGGATTACGGGGTGTTGGGCGCTGCATGGTTTTTTGATTGGGTATTTATGGAAGGAATTCTTTGATCCAGACGGCTTGAATATGGGAGAGAGTTTATGGTAAATCCATTCGCTAGCAATCCAGTTCTTTCAATTGAACAACGGCATACCCATGCATATGTGATCGGGCAACCGGGTACCGGTAAATCCCGCCTGCTGGAAGACTGGATCATGCAGGATATCTGTTCTGGCCAGGGGGTGTGCTTGATTGATCCCCACGG
>CAZILY010000253.1:0-2458 GCA_964540175.1 uncultured Pelolinea sp.
AGTATTAAGCCGATTATTGCAAGATTATCCATCGCCAAAAGCAAACCCGCCATAAACATTATTGGCCCTAACCAACTCCCAAGTTGGACTGAAGGAACCATCAAAGAGCGTAACGATAGAGGCCCATAATTCTTACTATGTTGAATTGCGTGTCCTGCTTCATGAGCAGCCACTCCTGCCGCTGCGATACTGGGAGTTCCATAAACTGATTGGCTCAGACTGAGTATCTTTTTCCTTGGATTATAATGATCGCTGAGTGTTCCGCGGACTTGTTGAATCTGTACATTCTGTAAATTATTTAGATCGAGAATTTTCCGAGCGACTTGTGCCCCGGTCATTCCATTGCTAATACGAATTTGTGAATATTTTCTGTAAGCGCTTTGTACTTTTGATTGAGCGTACATCCCAAGTAGAAGAGCAGGGATACTAAGTAATAAATACAATCCATAATTTCCAAAATACATTATTGTCTCCTAATTTTATAGTTCAATAAACAAATTATATACTTGACTTATTAATATTTTGTAAAAACTATTAGGAAATAAGAATTGTAATTATCCAAAAATTAATCAAAAGAATAAAATATATGAGTATTTGAAAGGCGTCCCTGGGGAGACTCGAACTCCCGCCTTCGGCTTCGGAGGCCGACACTCTATCCACTGAGCTACAGGGACGTATAGACGATAGATTTTACCATGTGATGGTTTGTGAATATTTCTTGTGAATCGTTCAAATCATTCGAAAAACAAACGACTTCTCATCGGATTGGGCATAGAAATGAGCTTTTTTAGATCAATATGTGAAAACTGCGGGCATGAGAGGTATGCTTTAAGATGCTTCTTAAAAAAACTGGAGGTTTTTTTAGGTCCATAAAAAGCAATCATTAAAAGCCAGTGAGTTTTTACGACATCGATGATCTGCTCAGCAGTAAGAGATGTTTTGTTTGTTTCTGAAAATATCCATGGATTTCCAACTGCGGCCCGGCCAATCATTACTGCATCACAGCCAGTTTGTTTAATCATGATCTGAATATCTTTTTTGGAGGTAACATCCCCATTGCCAATTACGGGAATCTGAACAGCCTCTTTAATTTCTCTAATCGCGTTCCAATTTGCTGATTC
The DNA here is from genome assembly GCA_964540175.1 of uncultured Pelolinea sp. Lineage (GTDB taxonomy): Bacteria > Chloroflexota > Anaerolineae > Anaerolineales > Anaerolineaceae > Pelolinea. Next base: position 1,122 of record CAZILY010000253.1, read on the forward strand.
CTGCCAATTTTGATCCCTGGCGCGCGCATGAACAGCGATCATTACTGCTCCTGAATCTTCGATAATGCGGGATAAATCTCTGTAGTTGAGAGTGTCTTGATCCCATCCTAACCTAATTTTCGCTGTAATAGGCGTTTTAAGGTTATTAACGAGTTTTGTTATAATGCTTTTAATAGATTTAGGATTCTTTAATAATCCCGCTCCTGCTCCTCTTCCTGCAACTCTTTTTACAGAACAGCCGAGATTGATGTCAAAAAAGTCTGGCTTTTTCTTAGATAGGATCTGTGCAGCTTTTAGAATTTTGTCAGGATATTTACCATATAATTGAAACCCAATTGGTCTTTCGGATTTAGAAAAACAGGTTCTTTTTTCAATATAATCCAAATTCATTGGGACATCAAGCACATTGATGAATTCGGTATATGTTAGAGCCGATCCCATGCTTCGACATATCCATCTAAATGGCTGATCACTAATACCATCCAAGGGGGCAAGGATCAGGTTCCCGTAAGCACGGATTTTGCCGAAAGAAAAGGTAGGCTTCATGTTTAGAACTTACGGTACGTAAACCTGTCTTGAAGTATTAACGATATTTGCAATTGCTTTCAAATGCTTTGGTGTAGTTCCACAGCATCCACCAATAATCCTGGCACCTGCGTCAATCCACGCAGGTATGTTTTTTGCCATTTGTTCTGGCGTGATGTCATATTTTGGTTTACCAGATATATCCAGGTGGGGAAGGCCGGCATTAGGCTTGAACCAGACAGGTAAATCCGTAGCTTTGGAAAGTTCGTTGAGAGCATTAAAATTATCATCTAAGCTTTTTCCACAATTGATCCCAATTGAGGAAATTCCTAAACCCTCCATTTCTTTTGCAAAGGAAGATGGACTTACTCCCATCATCGTTTTCACTCCTCTATCAAAACTGAATGAACAGACTAACGCTTGATCACAGGAAGATTTCACACCATTTATGGCTGCTTTTGCCTCATTAAGGTCAAATTGTGTTTCAATGACTATTATGTCAACGCCAGATGCATATAATACCGCAGCTTGTCTTGCATAATAACACTCAGCTTCTCTGATTCCATGCGGTCCAAATGGTTTTAACATTATACCCAACGGTCCTATTGAGCCAGCAATGAGAACTTGTGTATTTTTGGTTGCTTCTTTTGCTAAGACAACAGCCGCATGATTCACTTGTTTATGCATGTCTTTTAACCCTGATTGATTCAACCGCACTTCAGAAGCACCAAATGTAGAAGTGAGAATTATTTCCGCCCCTGCTTCTATGAAATCAAGATGTAACTTCTTGATCTTTTCTGGTTTTTCTATCA
>CAZILY010000254.1:0-2433 GCA_964540175.1 uncultured Pelolinea sp.
TGCGCCCATCTTCGCTGACCGTCCCCTCGAAGTCGTAAACCATTACATTTATTTTGCTCCCTTCCTGCTTAAAAAACAGGATGGCTTCTATTTCTTCAGGGCCAAACCAGACGATCCATTCTCCTCTCCATCCGCCAATTTCTGTAAAACAAGGAGTGGGCTTGAAGCTTCCTTTCCTTGAGCCGCAAAGCATTGTTTCGCCGCCCAAATTACCAACGAATTCTTGCTTGTCATCGGATATGAGCATGTTAATTGGCCCGGAATTTCCATTAGAAGATTCCCAGTCACCGGTCACAGAATTACCGTCCAAACTCATCACAGCGTTTATTTTTTTGGATTCCCCCTCTTCCTCAATTGTGCCAGTAATCTGGTTCCCGTCGGCTGAAAAAATTACCTCGATTGCTTGGTAAGTGCCACCTACCCATGAAAACCACGAACCCGTCCAATCCTGCGTGAATAGAGGTGTAGGAACTAGTGTCGGTGTGGGTGTTGCGATGGTCTCAGATGTAGGAACTATTTCTGTAACGATAGTTGTGGTTACGGGTTTTTCTGCAGTTGAACAAGCTGAAACGAGAAGAATTATTAGGAAAAAAGGAATAGCTGTTTTTCTGAGCACTAGATTATGCATGACTACCTCTCTGAAAAATAATCTCGAATTAAAGAATAATTAATAATACACTATTTGAGATTATATAAGAAATAGTTTTTCAAATGATCGGCTGTCAGCAGGGATTTAATTATGCGCATAGCAGTTTGCATCAGATCATGTTTTTGGCGACCAGCAGTTCTGCGTTTAAGATCGACCCGCTAGCCGCTCCGCGCAGGGTGTTGTGAGAAACGGTTACCATGCGGTAATCGAGGATCGGGCATGTACGGACGCGGCCGACTGTCACGGACATGCCGTCATTCACATCCCGGTCTTTACGCGGTTGTGGGCGGTCTTGCTCTTGGCGGACGACAAGAATTTGTTTAGGTATGCTGGGCAGTTTAGGCGTTCCTTCAATACCATTGAAATTTTGCAAAACAGAAATAATATCTTCCAGTGATGGTTTTTGCGCGAACCCGATTGACAGGCAAATAGTATGCCCTTCTTTAACGCTGACCCGGTTTGCCTGAGCGCTGATGGTGATATTCGCGGGCAGCCGATGGTTTCCTTTAATTTTGCCAAGTAGTAGTTGTGTCTCAGTTTCTATTTTCTGTTCTTCTCCATGGATAAATGGGATCACATTATCTTCGATATCAAGGAAAGATATTCCTGGATATCCTGCGCCGGATACCGCTTGCATGGTTACCACAAAAACCTTGTTGATACCAAATGCTTCATGCAAAGGCTTGAGGGGTAATGCGATACCTGTAGTTGTGCAGTTAGGACTGGTTACAAGGGCTCCTTTCCAGCCGCGCTTTTTCCTTTGTATGGATATTAAAGCGGTGTGATCATGATTGATTTCAGGGATAATCACGGGCACATCTTCTTCATAGCGAAACGCGGAAGCGTTTGAGCATACCACATACCCGGATTTAGCGAATTCAGGCTCTACTTTAACTGCCACAGATGCTGGCAGAGCGGAAAAAACGATTTTTGCATTCATTGTTGGTTGTACAGGATGAACCGCCATTTTGCCAATATTAGCGGGTATATTGCCATCTAAGAGCCAATGGCAGGCATCCTGGTATATTTTGCCAGCGCTGCGCTCCGAACTCGCTAGAGCGGAAATCTTGAACCATGGATGGCGAGCTAACAACTGTACAAAGCGCTGTCCGACCATACCAGTCGCGCCTAAAATAGCAACGGGTATTTTATTGTTTGTTTCCATTGATAATCACCTCAGTATGGATTTCTTGAACTGCGGCATCGGCTTCTTCCTTGGCAACGACCATCGAAATGCTGAATTCGGAAGAGCCCTGCGCGATTGCGATAACGTTGATTTTCTTATTTCCTAATGCGCCAAACACATTGGCAGAAACACCTGGAGTATGGCATATTCCAGCTCCTATCGCGGTGACGATGACCGCGTCCGAAAAGGCATTGATGGTATCCACGTCCCCGCGTGAGAGCTCAAACGCAAGCTCATTTCTAAGCGATTGAATAACTTTTCTTTCGTCGTGGCTGGGTATTACAAAACATATCGATTGTTCAGAAGACGATTGCGAGATCATCAATACGCTGGCGTTTTCTTTCGCAACAGCTGAAAATGTTCGCGCAGCGACACCAGGTACTCCCAGCATACCTTTGCCCTTCACCGTAACCAGGCTGACATCTCGGATATTTGTTACGCATGTTAATTGCCCCGCTATTTTCTGGGCTTGATTGGAAATACAAGTTCCTGCGGATGCGGGATTGAATGTGTTTTTAACCCATAAGGGAATGCCCTTCTCCATCAATGGGCGCATTGTTTTTGGATGCAGGACCTTGGCACCGAAATAAGCCATTTC
>CAZILY010000255.1:0-2427 GCA_964540175.1 uncultured Pelolinea sp.
GCCTCAAACTAAAAATGCCATGGAAAAAGCAATATCCACCTTTGATAGTGATAAAGATGGAATGATGTCGGGCGTCCAGCACAATACGCTTGATTGCAGCATTTCCGGAACATCGCCATGGATCGGATCATTATATATGACCGCTTTGAGAGCCAGCGAAAAAATGGCCGTCATCATGGGCGACTCGAAATCCGCTGCTGAATACAAAAAGCTATGGCTTGCAGGTATCGCAAATCAAAACGAACAACTATGGGATAACAAATTGGGCTATTATAAGGAGAAAACCGAGAATCTGCCAAAAACCTTAATTATGGGCGATGCGGTTTCTATTGATATGCTGCTCGGTCAGTGGTGGGCAAACCAGCTTGATCTTGGCCAGATCTATCCAGTCGACCGTACCAGGGCATCTTTGCTGAAAATATACAATACAAATAAATATACAGACACAGGATCAGGTTACAGAGCATCTTTTAGAGATTTTCTTGGCACAGGTGATACGGGATGGCAGATGTTTAAACACCCGGGCCAGGTTCCTGGGAACACCATAAAATATTATAATGAAGTAATGAGCGGTTTTGAGTATGCAGCAGCCGCAACCATGCTTCAATATGGAATGATAGATGAGGGCTTAGGCATTATCGGTGAAATTGCAAACAGATATGATGGCAGATTCAGGAGCAAAGGTGAGGTGCATTTGGCCAATAATTCTTGTGTATTTGGAACCGGCAGCCCTGTTGGAGAAGATGAGTGCGGCGATTTTTACGGAAGACCGCTTAGCAGCTGGTCGGCTTTGCTGGCGCTGCAAGGTTTTATTTATGACGGTCCCAAGCAAAAGATAGGCTTTAAACCCGTATGGCAGCCGGCTGATCATGCTTCTTTTTTCACCAGTGCCGAAGGATGGGGCTTATTCCAGCAGAAACAAAATGCGAAATTTCAGTCCGATGTTATAACGATTGCATGGGGTAAATTAGATATCGCTGAAATCCATTTAACTGTCGAGCAAGGACGGAAAGTGCGTTCATTTGAAATTGAAGCTGATGGTAAATCTGTCGCTGGAAATATCAAGCAGGACCAGCATAATGTGGTGTTGAAATTGAAGAAACCTGTAAGCATTGCTTCGGGAAAGAAAATAGAAATCTCACTGGATTTGAAATAGTTAAGTCGGATTTAGCAAAATTATTATCATAAAAAAGAATATGACTTTTAGCGAAGGGTGCTTTTATGAAGATAAGTTTAACAAACTTGCTCTTGTTAGTTGCCCTTTAAACTGACAAAATGCTTATCGCTGACTGCTGAGCAAACTCTCAAAATTGAAACGAGGTGAAACTATGTTAAGCCGTCTAATCAAATGCACTGTACTCTGCTTAGCCGGATTGCTGACAGACCTTCAAACCCTTGCTGGGGCCTGGTTAAGAGCCGAAAGCGATCTTAACTGGAATGCCGTCTGTGGCCTTTCCAGTCCAACTGATGGAAAGATTGATCTTGAAGACTTTGTCATCTTTTCACAGTTTTGGGAATAAATAAATTATGTCTTAGTCGCCGTAATAAAATAAACGCATCATTTACTTTCGCTTTTTTTGATCGGTTTGATATTCTAACGGAATATAGGCTCAGCTGCGTAGCTGGGCTGAAATATATAAGATTATATGGGAAATCCAAGTCAGAAGGACAGAGTTATGTTTTGTAAACAGTTAAATGGGAAATATCAAATTAAAGCACCGTTAGCCCTGTTATTCATTCTTTTTGCAATAGCAGCTTGCACGGACGCCAACACGCCTCCTTCAAAATCTGAACCGCTTATGACCGGCAATCTGCGATGTGAGTACTTTGTAAACCCTTTGGGGATTGATGTTGTCAAGCCTCGGTTGAGTTGGATATCCGAATCAAGCCAGCGAGGCCAGAAGCAAACCGCATATCGATTACTCGTTGCCAGTTCAAGTGAGAACCTGGGCAAAGATATTGGCGATCTCTGGGATAGCGGCAAGATTAATTCCGATGAGTCCATTCATGTTGCTTATGATGGTAAGGCTCTTGAATCAAGGACGCGTTGTTACTGGAAGGTAATGGTTTGGGGTAAAGATGGCATTGCGTCCGAATGGAGTAAGCCGGCCCAGTGGTCGATGGGGCTTCTTAAGGATTCAGATTGGAAGGCAAAATGGATCGGCGTGACGCCTCCAATGAAGGTAAAAGATGTGACCGTCACGAAGGCAAGCTATCAGACACTGGATGCAAGCGTATCCGTGGATGTCACAGCGATCGTCAAGAAGGAGTTGGCCAAGAATAAGCCGCTTACCGTTCATTACAAAACCCTGGGCGGAGACCCGGCTCGGGGTAAGGTTAAGGAGTTGGTCGTGGAATACATCCACGAGTCAAAGCCGGGTATTGTTCGTGCCAGGGATTTTGAAACACTTAAGTGGGGCCAGGATC
>CAZILY010000256.1:0-2416 GCA_964540175.1 uncultured Pelolinea sp.
GTGGTTGAAATATTACACAGTCAGTGAATGGATCAATCAGGGCGCAGACCAGAGCAATCGTATTGGTGTGATGGCGCTGGATAACCGCTTCATATTGTATGTGAATGGTGAAAAGGTTGATGAGGTCATTGATGAAGATAATTCTTACGCGGAAGGATATTTTGGATTGTATGTCAACCGGGATATCACAGAGAATTTGACGATTGTCGTGGACAAAGTCAGTTATTGGACAGACCCACATTAAGAAAAGATTTACCAGATGACAGATATAATGGGCGGGAAAATATTCTCGCCCATTATTTACTTAAAACGCCCAAACAGCCCTGTGTTAAAATTGACGCTACAATGATGCCAACGAATTCTTTCATCGCAGTTTTCTTTTTCTCATTCAGTATGGCTATTGGAGCAGTATTGACACCCGGGCCAGTCACAACAGCGATCATCAGCCAATCCCCGCGTTTGGGGTGGATTACAGGTTTATTAGTGTCAATCGGCCATGCCCTGATTGAGCTTGTGATAGTCATATTCATCACATTGGGTTTATCCAATATTCTAGGCGCGCCATCTGTTCAAATCGCGATTGCGGTCTTGGGCGGATTATTGCTTTTATACATGGGCGGCACTATGCTGATTGGCGCGGCCAAAGGAAAAATGGTCCTTCCGCAGGAAGACGGCACAGAAGAAAAATTATCGTATGGCCGCCTGCTCACCCTGGGCGTTATAACGTCTATCAGCAATCCATTCTGGTACGCGTGGTGGATGACCGTTGCTGCGGTGTATCTGTTAGAAGCGAAAACGGTTGGTTGGGTGATCGTTGCGGGTTTCTATTTTGGGCATATCAGCGCAGATTTTGTTTGGAATTTATTGTTATCCACAGTGATCGGAAGCGGGAAAAAAATGATAACAAATAAGGTCTATGCCGCACTGATCAGTTTATGCGCGGGATACCTGATATTTTTGGCGTTCAAATTTCTGCTTGCCGGATATCAGGGAATCGCAGGATAGGCGTTAATGTCACATAAAATCTTTTTTGGCGATAATTTAGATATCTTACACAAACTGCCGGATGCATCTGTTCAGCTAATTTATATCGATCCGCCTTTTAACACCGGACACAAACAATCGCGGCAGCAACTGCGTACAATTGAATCAAAAAAAGGGGATCGCACTGGTTTTAAGGGGAAACGATATGCGACTGAAGTGTTGGGCGAACAGGGGTTTCATGATAAATTTGATGATTTTTTAGCGTTTATAGAACCTCGTTTACGTGAATCGCATCGCCTTCTTTCGCCAAATGGGAGTATCTATTTTCATATAGATTATCGGGAAGTTCATTACTGTAAGATTTTATTGGATGAGATCTTTGGGCGGGACGCATTCTTAAATGAAATAATTTGGGCGTATGATTATGGCGGCCGCACACGCAAACGTTGGCCTGCAAAGCATGACAACATCCTCTGGTATGCGAAAGATCCAGAGAATTATATTTATAATTACGATGATATCGCTCGTATTCCATACATGGCGCCTGGGTTAGTGAGTAAGGAAAAGGCAGAACGCGGAAAATTGCCAACCGATACCTGGTGGCATACGATCGTGGGTACCAACAGTAGAGAAAAAACAGGTTACCCCACTCAAAAACCTCTGGGTATAATGCGGCGTATCGTGCAGGCTTCATCCCACTCCGGAGGTACAGTCCTGGATTTCTTTGCGGGGTCCGGCTCAACGGGCGCTGCCTGTTTAGAGTTAGGCCGCCGTTTTATTTTAGTGGATAACAATATTGGAGCATTGCAGGTAATGGCAAATCGTTTCCGCGATGAAGGAAATATCGAGTGGATTGGTTTTTCGCCAGAATCTGATCGGTAAACTTACGATGATATGCGGACGGTTTTAGCATTAGTGAGTCTGATCAAGTCCTGCACTGCCAATTGAATTTGCAGCCCCCGCTGTCCCCCTGAGATCAGAATATTTTTTCTCTCGATCGCTGATTCATCGATCACAACCTGAAAACCTTTATGGATCAATGCCAGTGGGGAGATCCTGCCTGATAATAAACCAGTCACCTTTTTCGCATCGTGCTGTGTGGTTACACTAACCTTTTTCTCTTTTAGAAAGCCAGCTAGTTTTTTAGGATCAACTTCTCTGGTAGCAGGCACTACCGCTAGGATCAGCTTTCCGCTTTTTTCCCGGCGAAGGACGATTGTCTTATATACATTTTCTGGCAGTCTTGTGTAAATGATCGGAAACTTCTATCGCGCTAAGTTTCACAGCAGGGATTTCAAACGCAGTGTAGGTGGTTTTTCTGGCATCCAGCATATGAGTAACGTTATTAGCGGCTGCCATATCTTATCCTGTGAAATCTGAATTATGGATGATTATCAATGGGAAACCTGGTCTATCAAATAAATTCATCTTG
>CAZILY010000257.1:0-2373 GCA_964540175.1 uncultured Pelolinea sp.
ATGTACAAGAACAAGGGAAAGAAGAAGAGTACAAAAAGATATATTCAGATGAACAGATTAAATTATTTTAGAGGAAAAAAGAGGAAGGAATAAGATACCCCGCAGCTTGCTGCGGGAGGCTTCATTATAAAATAGAAATAGGAGGTGGCATATTGCTAGTGAATATGAATAACCAGAAGATCTTGATAGCCATTGTAATTCCAGCCTACAATGTTGAAAAACATATTGGGGGTGTTGTTAGAAATTTACCTGATTTTGTCGATCACATTATTGTTGTTGATGATTGTAGCGAAGATTTTACTTCTCAAGAAGTAGAAACAATAGACGATAATCGAATGCATCTGATAAAACACACAAAAAACCAGGGGGTGGGTGGAGCGGTGTTATCGGGATATAAGTTGGCTTTTAGTTTAGGCGCAGACATAATAGTAAAAATCGATGGTGATGATCAAATGGATCCTTCTTACATAAAAACCTTGGTTATTCCCATTATTGAATTTAAAGCAGATTACACAAAAGGAAATCGATTTTTACACATAAAGGAACTACAAAAAATGCCTATAATTCGCCGTATTGGGAATTTGGGGCTGTCTTTTCTGACAAAATTAGCCAGCGGTTACTGGAATATTTTTGACCCAACCAATGGGTACACCGCTATTCATCGGGAATCATTTAGACTACTAAACAAAGAAGCAATCCATAGAGATTTCTTTTTTGAAACAAGTATGCTTATCCAGCTTCAAAGAATTCATGCACTGGTGCGCGACATTCCGATACCCGCCAAATACGATGATCAGTTAAGCAATCTTTCCACCATTAAAACTTTATTTACCTTTCCGCCCCGGCTCTTCAAGTATTTGTCGCAACGGATAGTATTTCAATATTTTTTGTTCGATTTCACAGCTGTTTCTTTATACCTGTTAGTTGGTTTCCCATTAATTCTTTTTGGGATTGCTTGGGGTCTATTAAAGTGGTATCAATCTTATCTTACTGGAATTGTCACCAGCGCAGGTACTGTTTTGATCGCTGTATTACCAATCATTTTAGGTATCCAGTTTATAACCAGTGCGATTTTTTTTGATATCACATCTAAACCTACCCAATCTATCCGATCAAATGATGCCTTTGTACTGAACATTACAAATGATAAATAAACTGGCAAAATCTTCAAAATTCCTATCACCGCAGCAAGCTGCGGTGTATTAATGAAGTAGGTTTAGGAGGGGAGTGAACGATACTATGGCAACAGTAAAAGAGATGATCCTGCTGAATACAACGCCTGGTCCTTTATCATTGAAACTGAAAAGCTAATTAAATGGAGAACAGAAATTAGGAAATTTGAAATGATTGATAAGGGGAACCCAGAGGTAGGAAAACGTTACTACATTCAAAAAGAAATCAGAGGCGGACTTAAAAAATTTGAGCGTACGATTGTGCAAGTGGAAGAAAATCGAAAGTTTGCATTTGAAGCAGAAGTTGCGGGTTTCGCAAGGATAGATGCAGTCTACGAGATTATCCCAGAGGGTGATGTGTGTAAATTCATCATCAACGAGACAGTAGATGTACTCAGTATGAAATTCCTGAAGCCATTTTTCGACAAAGTATTTATTCAGAGAGGTCTATCAAAGACAATCAGAGGCTTCTTAGCTAATCTGAAAAGCATGATTGAAAATCCGTAAGCTTGAAAAACTGCACGAAAACGAACAGTAATTAGGGAGAGAATCTTAATGAAAAAGGAATTTTACATATTCCCGCCAATCTTAGTTGGGGTCAACTTCACCGTTCTGTTGCCTATCGAAATGCTATTTCTGAGGACTGATATGAGCCTTTGGGACTATATCTCTATAGCAGTCGGGGGTATCTTGACAATAATATTTGTAGTATCTCTTGTTTCAACTCATAAAATTGAACAAGCGCAGATGAAACCTAGCGATGTTGACAAGTTTGTAACAGATGGACCTTATTCGATAGTACGACACCCAAATTTACAGGTATTATTTGTGTGAATATTGCCTATTTGCTTTTTTTCGAACACTGTGGCTTATTCCCCTAATCCGTGTGTTTTCTATGATTTGGTATCTTGAAGCAAGACATGAGGAAAAGGGATTAACAGCGAAATGTATGGAGCTTACATGAATACCACAGGTATTCTCTTTCCAAGATTATTCAAGCTCTGAACATAACATTTACGATGAGCAAGTGGGTTCCCGGGTTATTGGTTCCAGACTTGCATATCTGACAAAATGATGGCGTTATCAATCGAATTACATGCAAATCCGTATGGCCAATCTTGACGCGATACGCAATAAAATACCCTATGAATATTCCTCTAACCTCGAAAGTGTCTACTTATGAGTGGTACTAAATTTGGGG
>CAZILY010000258.1:0-2367 GCA_964540175.1 uncultured Pelolinea sp.
ATCCTGCATGGTTATTTGACCACGAAGGAACCCCCCTTCTTCGGTTGAAAATGCAGAAACGATGACATCTCCCCATACACGCCCAGTTTTCCGTATTTCCAATTTTTCGGCAGTGATACCTCCATTTACTCCCCCCGCGACGATCACGGTGTTTGCGCGTACATTCTCACAGGTAATCTTTCCCGTCTCACCGATGACAACAAGACCCTGAATAGCGATCTCACCTTCAAAGGTACCTTCGATGCGTACCCCGCCCTTCCCGGTGAGTTTACCTTTCCAAATAATTCCGGATCCAAGCACGGAAGTTACCCGTTCGATGAGATCGGGTTGTTCCTGGTTTGAAGTCTTATTTTTGCGAAACATATATATTTTCTTAAGCGGCTTTGTTTTTATTAGGGTTATATTTTGGCCAGACCGTTCCTGCATAAACACGTGTTCCTGGTGGGACATCTTTTTTTATTGTTGCGCCATTCCCGATCAAGCATTCTTTCCCAACCTTTACGCTAATATTCACGGTTGCATTCATCCCTATTTGCGCAAAATCTTCAATGATCACGTCACCGGCAATTTTTGTGCCAGGAGATAAGTTGGTACATACTCCTAGTACACAATCGTGGGAAACGACGACGCTATTGTTAATCAATGACCCCATACCGATGACTGCGTTTCCGCTTACATAGCTTTGAGCAAGTACAAGAACACCCGACTCTAACCGAGCGCTCGGATCAACATGGGCTGAGGGATGGACGATTGCCGGACAAACGAACCTTTCTTTTGCTAAAATTTGAAAAATATCTAATCGGGTTTTATAATTTCCGATCCCGCCAACTGAATTAATCGCTAGGCGTATTCCATTTTCTACTAATTGAGGTAACAAATCGGATCCTCCTATCACGGGGGTTCCGATCACGTCCGTTCCTTTCTTCATATTGTCGTCAATCACACCGACAATTTGATACGTTCCTAAAACTCGAACTGTCTCAATAATCATCTTGCTTAAACCGCCACCGCCGTAGATGATTACTTTCGTAGGGTCAAAGTCAAATTTGGGGTATTTTTCATCTATCATAAGATTTGTCCTGAGATGATTATAATCAATTCTTAATAAAACTGTTTTTTAGTTTTGATAAGTCGGCCATGAATCGCCAGGGTTTACTTTTCCAGGGCTCTGGTGAATTTTGAATTCCAATACGTGGGGTGGAGCTGATCCATCCGTCAGGAACGGACAAGCCAGATTCAATACGTAAGGGACTATCCCGCATACACAAATCCGCACCGTTCAAATCTATTGTGATTGATAGAGCTTTTGTTAATTTAGCTGGTCCGTTGCACCAGTGTTTTTCTTTGATAGGGGTACGCTGTTGATGGATGTAATCGATCCCTTCAATGGGATGAATCGCGCGAATTAAAACTGCTGCAGGGTATCCAACAGGTCCTGTCACACAATTAACCATCCAATGCATCCCGTAGGTAAAGTATACATATGCATGCCCTCCCTCCCCATACATCACGGCATTGCGGGTAGTTTTTCCACTGCGCGCATGGCAAGCCAGGTCTCTTTCTCCATCATAAGCTTCTGTTTCGTAGATGATGCCGCTTATTCGGTAGTTGTCAATAGTCCTGACCAACAGCTTCCCAATCAGATGGCGTGCGACTGCAAGTGTTTCCCTTTGGAAAAATCCCCTATCCATAGTTTTCGTCAATCCAAAATCTCTTTGGACATTACCAGAATATCACCGCGCAGCTGCCAGCCTATTTTTTTCCAGAAGGCAATTCCTTCCGCATTATCGCTGATCACGAAGATGTGGCATTTCTGAATGCCTGCTTTCTTGAATTCATTCAGGCACAGATCCACAAGCTTTTTACCGATTCCCTTGTTTTGTTCTGACAGCTGTACAGCGAGATGATGGATGTATCCTCTTCTCCCATCACTGCCGCCCAATATCGTCCCAATTAGGGTGCCGTCATTTAGAGCCACAAGGCAGGAGCTGGGGTTCTTTTTTAAAAAGTCACAGATATTATCTTTTTCGTCCGCGTCGCTCAGTCCTATGCCAGGCAGAGATTGCCAAAGTTGCACTGCTTGTTCATAATCTGAGATGCGCATTGTGCGTATTGAAAAATTCAAGATCCTCCAATTTTATTATGGTAAACAATAATTTGTAATTTATATCATCTTACCAACCAGGGCAGTATAAATCAATTGAACCCTTCCTTTCTTTTCGACACGGGAAAGGAAAACCAATCATGATATAATTTGCGCCGCTTGGCGTTTTTGGAGAGGTCGCGTAGTCTGGCTTATCGCGCGCGCTTGGAGAGCGCGTGTACCGCAAGGTACCGAGGGTTCGAATCCCTCCCTCTCCGCCTTTT
>CAZILY010000259.1:0-2353 GCA_964540175.1 uncultured Pelolinea sp.
ATTCAGTAATTAAGAGACAATCAAATTTATAGATAGTTGAACCTGCTGATTAAGAATCAGTTGGTCCCATTAAAGAAAAATTCGTTCTCTGAATTTACCAAGTGGAATATTTCCCTAACTATCACATTTTTTACGCCTCGTATTCCCCACCTCTTCCCCCGCTCGCATCCTAGAGAGATCTGCAAAGTGTATTTCCGGACATAACACATAACAAAAGAACTGGCAATCTTGCCCTGACGTCTCCTAACATTCGAGTTTTGGACCCAAATTTATCGATGGATTAGCTTTCCTAACAGTGGCACTTTCACATAAATCGCGTTCTCCGGGCACATCTCCTGGCAGCAGTAGCAGCGGATACATTTGGCGTAATCATACACCGGTGGCTCCGTGTGGTTCTCATTTGTCCAAGAAAGCGCCTTCGGTTCTACCGGACATACTTTCACACACGTCCCACAGCGTGTGCATGCCTCCGGGTTGATCGTTGGTCGCGGAGCAGAATACTTCCGCATAAAATTTGATGAAATAAAAGAAGTCCCTTCCGTGGTAGGAACTGAGCTGCGATTCACATCAAAACTGGGATTTATGAATTCCTCTACCGGATCACCGATAATGGTAATTTCCCGCATTGTACCCAACCCAAATTCCTCTCCTATCACCAATGGCTCAACCAGGCTTGGATCAAGATCGATCATTTTACACACTACGCTATCCAGAGCAACAGGATCAACTGAGAATAGCAGCACATTCATCGCGCGCGGGTTGCCATTGCGCGGGCCATTGCCCTCCATCGCCAATATCCCATCCATAATATACAAACGTGGTTTCAGCAGCAGGTTTAGATCCACCAACATCTTCGAGAACAGGTTTGCGTTCGGCATCACAGAGTGAAATTCCGCTTTTCGTGGTCCAGGGATACAGCCAAACTGATTTTTGATCGCCCCTGTAATCCGTGTCAGTGCGTGGGTTTTTAACTTTGAGATACTCACCAAACCATCGCTCTCCGCCACGCCCTTGGCGATCTCAAACTTATTCACAAGCTTTCCATCTGGGTTAGATACGATAATAGCGTTTTCAAAATCTGCGAACTGTATGTCCATCTCGTCGGCAATCTCAAGAAATCCGGCTTTGCGGGCATTCCCGCGTGGGTTTCCAAACCCTGGCGAATCGCCAAAGCTAAGCACCGCCCCCACTCCCTGGAATGCTTCCGCCACTACTTTAAAAACTACTGGGTGCGGTCCAATACACTTATCCGGTCTGTCGCCAGTCAAAATGTTCGGCTTCAGAAGGATTTTTTCGCCGGAAGCAGCAAATTGTTCCACTCCACCCAAAAAGCTCAGCCCTTTTTCCACCGCTTTAGAAACCGACTCATAATCATAATTCTCACATCGTACTAATGCAACTGTTGATTGTTTATCCATTACCATGCCTTCAAAATGTTTACTATATATAATTAACCTCCGCGACCGCTGTGGGTTGCGGAAACACAACAAACCGAGATTATAGCATTATTAATAATAAGACTTTCGATCAATCAGATATTCATTCATCAACCAGCACAAACTCTAAAAATTATCTAAACGCATATAAATATATTAGGAAATGGTTGAAGATTTATCTTTGCCGCAAACAACCAATTCAAATACAGATTACTAATTGGCCAAATCAGAATACCCCTCTATTATAGAAAAAAGCTTTCTAAAGGACAATAAAAAACAGAGCCGTTGGAGGCTCTGCCCTCAGGTATAGAAAAACACTAACAGTTACTAATATTTATGTTGCCTATCTTTTGTACGGTTTACAAAGGATTTCGTGCACTTGAAATGCTTTAAAATCAGCATATCCTGCTGCCCGGGCGACAACCGCTGTATCCGCGCCGCTATGTGTTCCCGCGATCGAAAGCACTTTCTGCCCCGCCTGCATGTAACCTGAGCTTGTTGCTATCAATACGATCTCGCACACCACCTTGAATCCTTCGCTGATGCGCTTATAACCATCAGCGATCAAGTTTGGCGTTTCATTCCGACTAAATTTGCTCATTGTGCCCATCGTCGCCCCCCAGATCACCTGGTGGCCCTTCGCAGTTAATGATTCACAAACTTCTGGCGGTGGACTCTGCACCCCTTTCAGTACCTCTCCCACAATAATGAGGGGAACTTTCTCAGCTGCAAAAACCTCCGCTGCCATTTTAGCGGTCTTGCCAAAGCTGGAAGCAACAATTATCGCATCAATATCACCCTGCTGGTATCGTTTCAAAGCAATTGCCAGTACATCAGCCGTGTTATTCTCTCCACTCTTTTCAAAATAGGTTATTTCCGTCTTCATTTTTCAGTATTTACCTCAATGATTCATAAAG
>CAZILY010000260.1:0-2336 GCA_964540175.1 uncultured Pelolinea sp.
GCGAAGCATATTTGAACAAACCAAATGTGATGCGTTCAGATGGAGATCGCAGACTTTGGACTGCCAGGATGAACAACCCTGCTGATAGTACAACCAACAACCTCAAGAATCCCCAGGTCAATCCTACCCCGTATGATGCCGCTCCAAAGGCAAGCGTGGCAAGCACGCTGGAAACAGCAATGATCAAGCGTGTGGTTTGAAAACTGTAGGTGCTTGGGAATGTAGGCACTTTAGCTTTTTTGTAATCATCATGGTATCTCATGCTGAAAGTGAGTATGTGGGTGGGTATCCAGAACAACACACCCAAAGCGAGAGTGATCCCTACCCAATCCATTTGGCCTGTGCCCAGAACTCTGCCTGCCAAAACAGGCATTCCTCCAGAAATTCCACCCCAGATGATTGACCAGGCGGTCCGTCTTTTAAGCCAGATGGTGTAGACCACGACATCAAAGAATAAACCGGCAAACACAATAACACCGTAAAGGGGATCCAGGGCGATAGCCCAGGAAATACCGATCACAGAGATTACCAACCCAAAGATCAACGCTTCTTTTGGTTGGATCTCACCGGTGCTGAGAGGACGTTTGCTAGTGCGGGGCATGATCGCGTCAATATCCCGGTCATACCACATGTTTAGAACTGTACTCCCGCTGATAGAGAGCAATAAACTGCCGGTCAATCCCAAGACTGTCGGGATGTTGTGGACCGGGCAGCGAGCGCTCATATACCCCGCTATACCGGTGATGAGCAATAAAGCTGTTTGGAGTGATTTAACCAGCGGGAAGTATTTTCTTTTTATTGTTATTAAACTTGATCTCATTTTATTCATCACAGTACCAACTTTCGAACCTTTTCTGATAATCCCCAAGTATATAAAGTAATATTTTACCTAAATATACTTGACAAATCAATCTTGGGCGCAGCGGAAACCAACATCGGGGGCCAAGTAGGTTGGGCCCGCGCTATCTCGCTTCCAGACGCGCAGATCAACTTCATAAGAATAGAAGCTGCCGCCTCGCATGTAGCGGTAATGCTGTTTGTGATAGTCGTCTCCGGTCCACTGCCAAACATTGCCAGCCATGTCATACAGGCCATAGGGACTGGCCTGATCCTCGGTCTCATAATTGTCATAAGTGCCACCATTATACAACCCGACAGGAGTAGTGTTGCCAAGTTTGCCGTAGATCTTCTCGAACAGATCAAAGGAAGAATAGAAATTAGCCTGGTTACGCTCAATTTCATAACCCCAGGCAAAAGCCAACCCATGGCCATTATCATCTATTTCCGTTCCTCGAGCAGCCTTCTCCCATTCCAATTCTGAAGGTAACCGCCAGTCGTAATATTCACAATAAGCGTTAGCGCCAAACCAGGTTACCATGGTGACCGGGTGATTGGCATATTCAGGGATAGAAGAAAATTCACCGGAATTCAGTTCTATTCTGGCGGCAGCATCTTCAAAATCGTAGAGCAATTTGTTTCCATTTTCAATCTTTTCTTCATGTTCGTAGCCATCGAACGGGTCACCCGGATAAAGCCCATAAACACCGTGAACAATTGAGATATTTTCGCTTTCCTTGACCTCAACATCACCGACGCCGATCGTTTGATCTGCAACCGCTTCGTTTATAAACTGGGCATATTGTTCATTAGTGACATCCGTGATCATGATCTGGTAATCGGAAGCCATCTCAGTCAAGTGATTATGCTGCCCGCTCGGAAAAACCCCTGCCGGGATCACGGCCCAGGCGTTAGAATCCACCCCGGTATCGATGATCTGGGGAAGGGTTTGGGATGAAATGTCAGGCGCTGAACTGCACGCGGATAATAGTAGGAGTATTCCAACGATGATTATGCGTTTCATTCTGATGCCTCCTCAAGGGCAGAAGTGAGCTCTTCGAGTTTTTGTTTTTGTTCTATGATTTCTGCCTGAGCAAAAACTTTCTTCTCATTGGCCAGTTCTGTAGCCCAGTGGCCTTTCTTTTTAAATAAGTCAAATAGGCGCCAGAGCAAAAATAACGCCAGTAAAACCAGCACGGCCGCCAAGCCAATATCAGTTAGGAGCATGGTTGTATTTACCACGGATTGCTGAGCGGATTTTTCAACAAATAATCGTTTCATTGAAAATACTGTCACCGACCCAAAAGCCAGATCAGAACCGATGATAACTAACCAGCCAAACCATTTACGGGCCTTCCCTTTCATGCCAGAAAGATCCGCAAAATAGAACAAAATGATAGTGGCGATCAACCCGGAAAGAATGTGCCAATGTCCAGTCAGGGTAACTCTCTCTTCACGATGGGGCCAGACCCGGAAAATCTCGTCCAGTTTGGCAGCCA
>CAZILY010000261.1:0-2299 GCA_964540175.1 uncultured Pelolinea sp.
AGATCCACGGAATTGAACTCGACCAAGATTTTATTTTCAGTGCTCAAATAATAATTCCCGGTGCTATTCTGGTGAAAATAAAATAGAAATAAAATAAACAATATTCCATATATACTAATATTTCCCCTCTAAAAACTGAAAAAACAGAAGATCCGAAAGGAAAAACAATCCCATAGAAGGACTTTTAAGCCACTGGTGGGAAGAGTCCCTCAATTAATCATGTTACAATCTCCCCATTATCCTTTTCACTAGTTTATTTGGAGTAAATAACCTATGAAAGAATCTGTAATCCACGTAAAGGATTTTCGCAAAACATACGGCGATTTTGTGGCCGTTGATGGCATAAGTTTTGATGTCATGCAAGGCGAGATATTTGGTCTACTTGGTCCTAATGGTGCAGGAAAAACCAGCACACTGGAAAGCCTAGAGGGACTGCGAGCTCCTAATGGTGGTACTTTGCGGGTAGCTGGTATTAACCCGGCCAGGGATCCGCGAAGCCTGAGAAACGTGATCGGTGTACAGCTGCAATCCTCCGGTTTGCCAGAAAGTATTACTCCTGACGAAGCCATGAAATTCTTCTGTGCCTATCACAATATTGCCCCCCGATTCGATCTGCTAGAGAGACTGGGTTTGCAAGAGAAGCGCAATGCTCAATTCTACGAACTCTCAACAGGACAGCAGCGCCGTCTGGCGCTCGCGTTGGCGGTAGCGCATAAACCGCAGGTGCTATTCCTGGACGAACCTACTGCCGGCCTGGATGTTGCGACGCGTACAGAATTGCACGAGATGATGCGAGAATTACAGGCCAACGACACCACCATCATTCTGGCCACCCATGACATGGCCGAGGCTGAAGAGATGTCCGACCGGGTTGCCATTTTGCTGCAATGCAAGATCGTCGCTACAGGAACTCCGATGGAGATAACTGCCACTGGTGCGGGGCTGACCAAAGTATCCGTTCGAACACGAGATTCAACTTTGTCCCTTAAAAATGTTTCTTTTCCGGCTGTGCGCCAGCGCGTGTCTAAAGATGAGTATGAAATTTATTTCAGTACCGATATTGGTCCCACTGTTTCGGCCATAATCGCCAACCTAGAAGCTCAGGAAGATCCTCTGATTGACCTCCGTGTGGAACGGCCGTCACTTGAAGATCGTTTTCTGGAGATCACGCGTCCCGACGGTACAGATAATGGAGGTGCACAATGACCGCTTTCCTCAACCACTTTTCATTCGAGTTTCGCACCGGTGTCCGCAACAAGACGCTTCTGTTGATGAATTATCTTCTCCCGCTCGGTTTTTACCTGATGATGGGCTTTGTTATGGGCGGGATCAATCCCGATTTTTCTAAAAGCATGACTCCAGCAATGGTTGTATTTGCCATCTTGGCCGCCGCGTTTCTGGGCATACCCGATCCATTGGTCAACGCCCGAGAAAATGGTATCTTCCGCAGCTATAAGATTAACGGAATCCCAGCCATTTCAATCCTGATTATCCCAGCCTTAACTACTTTATTGCACCTGTTGATAGTGACAATAATTATCACTGTCTCTGCACCATTGTTATTTGATGCACCTTTCCCGGTTCATTGGCTCAATTATGGATTAGTATTTATTGCCATGTCTCTGGCCTGTGCGGGTCTCAGTGTGTTGATCGGAGTGATTTCCGCCAATTCCCGCATTACAGTGCTTTGGTCACAGCTCTTCTTCATTCCTTCCATTCTGTTAAGCGGCATGATGTTTCCTTTCAGCATGCTACCTGAGGTTGCAGGGAAAGTAGCTCAACTATTACCTGCCACCCATGCAATGAACGCCTTCAATGGATTAGCCATGGGATATGTGGGTGAATTATCTCCCTGGGGATCGGTTATTGTATTGATCCTAAGTGGTCTGCTGGCATTCGGACTGGCAGTTTATCTCTTCAGTTGGGATAGCCGAAATTCGACCAGGCGTGGACATCCGCTCTTGGCCTTACTGGTCTTATTACCGAATATTATCGGAATACTGTTTCTATAATGGATAACTCAACTATGATTAGGTCAGTTGAATACGATTCGCACCGATTGAAATGTGTTTTGATAGATAGAAATTTACAAACATAGGGGCAGAAGTTTGTTTTAAGAGATCGACCACATATCCCAATCTTCACTGGACTCTTCTATAAGCTTGGAGCCTCTGAGCTCATTCGTTATTAGTGGTGAATATAAAAAAATAGCCGTGTAGGAACTGAGCCGTTATCCGCCAGGTCGCAGGTTCGAATCCTGCCGGGCCCACAGAATTGAACTCAAACCAAATTTCATTTT
>CAZILY010000262.1:0-2298 GCA_964540175.1 uncultured Pelolinea sp.
TGAGATAAAAGTTTTTAATTATGTATACAAATTAGGATTATTTTCCAAGCCCGTGAGGTCGGCGGTTTATATCTCGATTAATAATATGTGAAAATGTAGCCGGATTGGAGTTGAGCCAAAATCCACCTGGTCGTAGGTTCGAATCCTACCAGCTCGGCGGTATATTTGGCGGGTGTGTGATGGATACTCTTGGTAAAAAGAAAGCCATCTGGGCCGCACTCCTCACTTCTCTCATCGCAAATGCTGCTTTTGCCCTCATTCCTAATCCGAGTTGGGTCTGGCCAGTTGTGTTCATTCTTGGTCTCTCTTTTGGCGTCCAACAGACCATCATCTTTGCCATGTCTATGAATGCGTCTGATTCCCGTATTGCTGCATCCATGTATTCCATCCTCATGGCAGTCACCAATGTCGCTCAGGGTTTTGGCATGTTTCTCACCGGCAACTTATCTGATACTATCAGCTTCCGCTTATTGTTCATAATCATGGGATTGGTTAATCTGCTCGCAATCCCGTTCATCCATATTATTAAACAGGAAAAAGAATAATTATAAAAGAGCTTTCGATACACATCTTTTTAATGAAAAAATGATTTAACCCGTTGCAATCAAGATTCATCCTTCTTGCGCATTTAATTAGAGTATAATCATGCAGGTTTTGTAGGATTTAATAATCCTCACTATTATAAAGAAAACAAGAATAGATTTCATACCACATGGCATCGCGTGGTATTTCTTTTTGTAAAGATAAACTTCTAAGGGAATAATTCAGATATGGCAAACAGTTCGCACAAATTAAAAAACGCTTTCGAAGGCGCCTTAGCGGCCGGCGGCAATCCAGCCACCTCTCCACTGTATGTATTTGGTCCATTTTTAAAGATGATCGTTTTGGCAGGTGTTGCTAATGTCACTTTTGGCGGGTCTGTCTGGCTGGTCATTTTGACCATAGCAGCTGCATCTGCTGTGTACCGCTATGTGATGAGATGGATCACTGATGGCAGCGGCGGCAGCGGAATGAGTGAAGAGGAATTTGGTACCTGGGCAATCAAAACAAATGCTGCAATTACTTTCATTGAATATTCACTAACTTTTTTAGTCAGCATGTCTGCGCTGGTCACATTCACCTCCGATCGCTTCCCAGTGTTGAATGAAAATTTTTTAGGCTTTCAATACCGCGTATATGTCGCCATTCTGCTCAGTTTCTTAGTCGGATGGTTAGTAAACCGTGGGCCAAAAGTGGCAACAATCGTATTTGGTCCTGCAACAGCGGGCATATTCCTGCTTCTATGGTTGATGATAATTGAAACCATCTTTAAATCTGGGTTTCACCTTCCGCCATTATCACTTCAGGCATTTATGCCACCATTCCTGAAATTTACCATAAAAGGATATGTGACAATCCTGGCCGTCATGACCGGCATTGAAGTATTTGCTAATCTAGTCCCGGTTTACACAGGAGATAATGAAGAAAAAAGCCGGAAAGCATTTGGCAGCCTTGTCATGGTTATGTTCACTACCATTGTTACCATGTTGATTGTCGGGCCCGAGATATTTTTAGTCTCAAACCCCATTACTAGCGACGTATCTGTATTTACACAAACGATGGATTTTCTTCTACCGAAACCACTTGCGTACTTTGGCTCACTGGTCAGTATATTTGTCCTCATGTCCGCCTGCGCTGCAAGCTCTCAAGGGTTACAGAATCTCTCAATGGGACTCACCGCACGCCGATATCTTCCAGAATCCTTCGGCTTAATAAATTCGTTTGGCGTTACCAGCAAACCAGTTTGGGTGCAGATCCTGGTAGTCAGCATATGTTTTTTATTTATAGGCACACAGGAAGATGTTTACTTGGGATTATACGCCGCCGGTGTTTTCATCATTATCAGCCAATCTGGGTGGGCAGTAACAAAGCGCCTCATCCGCGAATCTAAAAAGGGGCAATTCTGGAAATCATTTCCAAAATTTCTTGTGACAGGTGTTTCCGCCAGTTTGACGACTGCTGCAACATTTATCGTATTAATTGAAAAGTTTTCAGATGGCGCCTGGTTATATTTTATATTAATCCCCGTTATCTATTCAATATTCACATATTTTTATAACCACGCTGATGCTCTCATAGCAGAAAATGAAGTATGGGATCTTTCCAGCTAGCAATTCTAACGCTTCCCCATAATATTTATCAAAAAAACATTTCGGAGATTTTTACAGAATAGATACAAATGAAAATCTGTTCAGCCGCTGCATCTGGTTTTCCTATGGTGTTTTATCCAACAGCGTGATCATCTCCTGCACTATCTTC
>CAZILY010000263.1:0-2283 GCA_964540175.1 uncultured Pelolinea sp.
GGATTATCTTTCCTCCTCCAAGGTATCATCCTCTTCTTGTTAATCTCGAGTGATGTTCTATTACGTTACAAAATCAGGTTAGTTCGTGTTAAAGAGGTGACAGAATGAATTTCGAAATCATATTACATTCTGGTATTGCAACAGGATCTGTTTTGTTATTTGCAGCTATTGGAGAAATTTTAGCAGAACGATCTGGTATTATGAATCTTGGTGTCGAAGGGATGATGTTGTTAGGCGCGATGGCAGGCTTTGGAACATCGTTAGCAACAAATAGCGCCTGGTTAGGAGTGGCAGTAGCGATCCTGGCTGGTGGTTTGCTGAGCCTGGCCCATGGCTTGGTTACGATCCATTTCCAGGCAGATCAAGTTGTCAGTGGACTCTCGTTGACATTTCTCGGGACTGGTTTAGCACTGGTGTTTGGAGAAGGGCTAACTGGACAAACACCACCCCTGTTGCTTGATTTTAATATCCCTCTTTTGCAGTCAATTCCTTTCCTGGGTCCAGCACTGTTTCAAGACCATGGATTACTTGTATATGCTGGTTATCTATTAACGCCACTTACCTGGTTTTATATCCATAAAACAAGACCGGGATTACATTTGCGGGCAGTGGGTGAGAAACCGGCAGCGGCGGATACTTTGGGTGTGAACGTTTACGGGTTGCGGTACCTATATGTATTTATTGGGGGTTGTTTGGCGGGATTGGCAGGCGCCATGATCAGTCTTTCTGTTTCTCCAGGATGGTATAGCTCACAAACCACGTCCGGGCAGGGATGGATTGCTATAGCATTGGTGATTTTCGCCCAATGGAATCCTTACAGGGCAGCCCTCGGTGGCTATTTGTTTGGAATGCTCAGGCGTTTGATATTGGATTTGCAGGGGCCGAAATTGCTCCTTGGTTTTGTAAATCCACTTTACGTGAACTCCAATTACAGTTTTTTCTTAATCATGACCCCCTATATCCTTACTATCATAGCCCTGATCTTTGGATCTCGGGCGGTTGCTAGGAAAAAAGCCGGTTCCCCTTCTGCGTTGGGAATACCGTATATTCGCGGAGAACGTGGACAGTAATTTTGCACTTTGTTACTGGTTATGAGAATCTAACCAATAGTGAAGTAGAAACTCACTTTCGTTAATTATGACCAAAAGGTATTAGGAAATTTATTGTTGCCAGGTTGGTGAATAGTTTATCTGGTTTTAGAAGAGTTCTGTTTCACCAGTTTGATGGATCTGTTTTGGAGATGATCCTTGAAGAATTTGAAATACTACCGACCGGTGACTATCAACGAATTAAAAGAACAAATCAGTATCCCTGGTGCAAGGATCCTCGCTGGGGGAACGGATATCGTTCCAAGAATGCGTCAGGGCGAGTTCTCTGCCCCGATCCTGGTGGATACCAGTGGTGTCCAGGCGATGCGCTTTATTGAAGATCATGGGAGTGAAATTTCTTTGGGGGCGTTGACAACTTACCAGGAAATGGCTGATTCTGCTTTGCTCCGTAATGTTAACCCTGCCTTGGTCACTGCTGCAGATAGTATTGGTTGCCTGCATACTCGAAGGCGCGGAACACTGGGAGGTGATATTGCCAGCGCCTCATCTGAAGCAAATATTCTGCTTCCGTTATTGGTTTTTGATGCCACGGTGTCGCTCCAAAGCCTTGATGAGGAGCGAAGAATACCTCTGGAACAATTTTTGATAGGACCAGGTGATACAGGTTTAAGAGACGGTGAGTTTATACATAGTATAACTTTTGCTCCTTTATTTGGTAACTGGGGAGTGGTGTATATCAAGATTGAAAACCGGTCGGAGATGGCTGAATCATTTGTGAATACTTCAGTATTGGTTTTGTTAGGTGAGAAAGGAAAAATCGGGGATGTTAGAGTCGCTTTTGGGGCGCTATGTCCAAAAGCTCTCCGCTGCCGGATAATTGAGAAATCCTTAATTGGAAAAGAAGCTGGATCGCATCTGTTGAAAGAAATTATTAGATCTAGTCAAGAAGAGATCGGTTTAGCGCTGGACAATGAATCAACCGGAGAGTATCTTAATCATGCTGCTGCTGTGGTCATGCATAATGCCCTTGAAGCCGCTGTGGAACAAGCAGAAATGAAAAGGTGTGAGAGGTATTAATAATAATTCTCAATTATTGAAGTGTATAAGTTGTACCTCGCCACTTGTGTTTCAAAATAGGTTTACGTGTTTTGTTGATTGATCCATGTTATTTTTCTAGATAAGGCTGAAGTTTATGAGCAATTCTAATCAAGAGAAATGGGGACCGAAGCTCATT
>CAZILY010000264.1:0-2277 GCA_964540175.1 uncultured Pelolinea sp.
TTTGCCGCTTTATTTAAACTGCTAAACTCATCATTGGAAAGCATCTTGACTGATTCCATATCTTCTTTGAGTACTTTGATTGGGTCACGGTCCTTCCATTTCTTTTCCTCTTCTTTAGTGCGGTATGCGCGCGGGTCGGAATGGCTGTGCCCGTAGTAGCGGTAAGTTTTTGCTTCGATCAAACTTGGCCCTTCCCCTTTGCGGGCGCGTTCCACGGCAGCTTTAACAACACTGCGTACATCCAACACATCCATGCCGTCAACGACCTTTCCGGGGATGCCGTATGCGCAGACCCGGTCAGCCGCGTTAGTAAGCACGCTTGATTTTGCCCAGGGAACAGACATGGCGTACTTGTTATTCTCAACCACAAACACGACCGGCAGGTTCCAAATACTGGCCATATTAAGGGATTCATGGAAATTGCCTGTATTGCAAGCTCCATCGCCAAAGAAACACAGCACAACCTTATCGGTATCCATCAGCTTTTGCGCCAATGCCGCTCCAACGGCGACAGGGATGTTCCCGCCGACAATGCCGGTTGCGCCCAGATTTCCGTGTTCCACGTCTGCAATATGCATCGATCCGCCCTTGCCTTTGCAGTACCCACCAGACTTTCCTAGCACTT
The DNA here is from genome assembly GCA_964540175.1 of uncultured Pelolinea sp. Taxonomy (GTDB): domain Bacteria; phylum Chloroflexota; class Anaerolineae; order Anaerolineales; family Anaerolineaceae; genus Pelolinea. The sequence continues at coordinate 626 of CAZILY010000264.1, forward strand.
CAGCCATCATCTTGTTGAAATGCATTTGCTTATCATCTGCCGACTTGGCGGCGTTGTCGCCATGCGCGTGGGCGTGGCCGTGCCCGCGGTGTGTGCTCGTGATCAGGTCGTCATCTCTCAAAGCGCCAATTGCGCCTACCGCAACCGCTTCCTCACCGGCATATAAGTGCGATGCACCTTTCAGCACAGCTCGCCCCAATAAATTAGAGATGTTATTCTCAAATGCGCGGATCTCTATAGTCTGCCGTAGATAACCCATCAAATCTTCTTTGGTAAGCGCTTGCTCTTCAATCAATGCGGATACGCGTTCAACTGTGGACACTATCTTCTTTTTTGCCATTAGTAAAAGACCTCCGAAATATTATGTTTTGTTAATAAGGTTTGCTACCGCGCCGGTGGGTGATGATTTTATCCACTGCGCATCGTCCTGATAAGCCCAACAGGTACGTGAGTGTGTGGTTATCTCTCTCGGTTGAATTAGAATAGTGGGATCGAAATCAGGCGAGCACCATGCTGCAAATTGGCGCCAATGACCCGGAGAGGATCATATATCGATGGCTGATTTTCAAGATAGGTTACCTTATCCCATGATCAATTCACTGTGATTTTCTGAATTTAAATCTCCTATACCTGTTTAGACAAGTGCACAGGATAATATAGCACAAAATCAAAAAACCGTCAAATTTTTATTTGTTGACATTAGAAGGTCTTTTTGATAAAATTTATTTACTTGTATATACAAGTAAATAAATGGAAATAGATGGATGACTGAATCTCATATAAAACTAAAAAGAATTAATAAAGATCTTCCGGTTCCGTATTATTATCAGATTGTTCAAGCTCTCAGAGAATCGATTGCTGATTTTGAAGAACCTGATGTGAACGAAAAGATTGCACTTCCTTCTGAGCCTGAACTTAGCGATCTTTTCGCGGTGAATAGAGGTACGATTCGGCATGCTTTGCAAGTGTTAGAGCGAGAGGGGTTGATATACCGAGAGAAAGGAAAAGGAACCTTTGTCAGAAGGCGCAGAGTGGAAATGGACCTTTCCTATCTATGCTCAACTACTGAAGATATGAAAAGCAGGGGATGGAAACCGAGTACGGAAGTAATTAGTGTAGATAAGGTAAATCCACGTATGCATATCCGAGTAAGTCTAAACTTACTTGAAGGCGATAAAGTATGGGAAATATTACGAATTCGATCTGCAAACGATGAACCAATTAGCTTGCAAAGAGCTTTTTTCCCAGAAGTATTAATGCCCAAGTTGAGCGAAAAAGATCTTAGTGGTTCGGTTTATGATATATGTAAAAATGTTTATGGCATTTACCCTCATGAGGGTGAACAAACAATTCGAACACGAGCTGCCACAAAGGAGGAATCATCTATATTGGCGATTGATGAATATGCCCCAATATTTGAGATCACTCGAATCACATTTGATATTAATGGAACACCCTTTGAATATTTGATCTCGATCTGGAGGGGAGACCGATATGATTTTTTTGTGCGATTATCAAGTCGCTAGCGGTAATATTCTTACTGAATTATTTCTCTTTTTATATACGAAAATTGTCGGAAGATAATTTTAAATTCCCGTTTTCTTAATTAATGAGAGATTGATAATGCTCAATTGTCTGGCTGGATGGTTCTG
>CAZILY010000265.1:0-2260 GCA_964540175.1 uncultured Pelolinea sp.
AAATGACCTGGCGGCCAGAACGGATGTGATTCGGCCGACGGAAATATCCCCAACCCGTTTTGATATCATCAAAGGCAGGCTTGAAAGCAACGAAAGCGGCCCACCGATCACGATGCTGCCCACCATGCTGCAGTGTCTGGAAGGCATTAAAGAGTCATTGCGGACCTTGCAAGATAATCCAGCTGCGCCAAAATCGCAAGCCAGTCAGGAATTGATCGAAGAGTTGGAGGTGGAAGCCTTCGCCCTGGGCGCGGCAAGTATTGGCTTTACTAAACTACCAGCTCGTTGGTTATTCCAGGATAAAGCAGTTGTTTACGACAATGCGATTGTGTTGACCATGGAAATGGACGCTGATGGTATCAACAGTGCTCCCAGTGCTGCCTGTATGAAGACGGTCATGGAAACTTACCGGGATTTGGGCCGGATCAGCAACAAGCTGGCCGGCTTCTTGAGGGATAGAGGTTAAGGGGCTCAAGCCGGGCACCCGTTGAACGGGTTAGCATTGTATCCGCCCCTGGCCCAGATGGCGGGATTGGGCTGGATGGGGTTGAACGGCCTGATCATCACTCCGGAATATGGACCCCTGGTCCGACTAGCTGCTGTATTCACCAGCATTCAGAATCTGCCGGAAAGTCAGTCTAATCCACATAGCTGGGTTAGAGAGTACTGCGAAAACTGCAGGATATGCCAAAATAAATTCCCCCCGGGAGCTTTTTATGACAACCTGATTGAACACGATGACGGCCAGGTGACTTATGTTAAAAACGAGGTTTGTTTTCCTTATTTTAACAAGTATTATGGCTGCTCGGTCTGTGTGAAAGTCTGCCCGTTTAATCACCAGCCCTATGAAAAGATCAAGGCTGGATTTTAGAGCTAGGAAATCCATAATTTAAAGTGAAATAAGTCTGAAAAAACGGGAGATATTATCTCCCGTTTTTTTATATTTTCTCTAAGGACTCATTCCCTTTAAGTTTATACCAGCTCCATTACAGAAAAATAGTGGAAAATGCTGCCGCCCAGTACAAATAGATGCCAGATGGCGTGGCCGTATGGCAGTTTTTCCCAGCGATAAAAAATGATCCCCAAAGAATAAAAGGCACCACCAATCAAGAGGAATACGATCGTTCGGGTGCCTAGCTGTAGCCCTGGTTGAAAAAACACAACCATACCGGCCCAACCCATTAATAAATACAACCAGACGGTGGGTTTTTCAAATCTTTTACTGAAGGCCAGTTTCATGATCAATCCGACAAAGGATAAGCCCCAGACGATACCAAACACAATCCATCCCAGTTTTGTTCTACTGTTGGTCAGCAAGAAGGGAGTGTAGGTGCCAGCGATTAGGAAATAGATCATGGCATGATCGAGGCGCTGGAGAATCCCTTTCCAGGGTTTGTTGGCAAAAGAGTGGTAAACCGTGGAGGCCAAATACAGCAGCAGCAAAGAGATCCCGAAAACCAGAAAACCTGCCAGATGCCACCCTGTACCAAGTTTTACGCTCCTGATGATCAGGAAGACCAAACCGGCAATACTCAGACCGACGCCAATCCCGTGGGTGATGCTGTTGGCAATGATCTCGCCATTGCTGCTTGATGCTAAACTTGTATCTGCTTTATACGCCATAATATTCTCCTGTTGTGATACTCAATTCTGGATTTAAAAATTCTAAGGTTTTACTGTAATTGACCAAATAGATCAAATCCGTAAAGTAACAGCACAAGTACTGTAATGGAGATGGACATAAGAGCCCCAATTACCAGCTGCCAGATATCATGACCCTTGGCGGCAATGCGGGCGAAGATCGTCAGCGGGATTAGGGCAACCAGAGGAACAGCCGGGATGCCAAAAAAGTAGAACATGGCTGCCACAGGGCCGGCAACACCGGCAGAGTGACCGCTGGCTTTATAGCGCAGGATCAAATTAAAAATAATCAATCCCAGGGTGATCAGGGTATAGTTGACAGCGATGGCTTCAAAGATCCGGGGTGCATTGATCAACTTCAGAACGATAAAACCGATTGGATAGCTGATGATCATCAGTATAAAACTGGCTGTTCGTTGGCGTTTGATGATCTTTACCCAATTTTTGGCCTTGCCGGGGATGTAGAACAGGAGGCTGGCCAAGGGGATCAGGCTGATGAATGTCAAAGCCCAACCAAAACCGACCAGGCGATTTGGAATATTGGTTGGAAGCCTGAAAAATATATAGGTTACCAAAGCGCCGGAGAGCATGGGCACGTTTAATATTTGGGAGAGCACCT
>CAZILY010000266.1:0-2249 GCA_964540175.1 uncultured Pelolinea sp.
TTTCAAGATGGGTCAATATATTTTATGATGAGCAAATGACAGGTGCGATAATTGATAGGCTCCTGCATCACTGCCATCTGCTTCTGTTTCCTGGGCTATCATGAGAAATACAGGTTTATTTAGCAGGCTTATAGCCTGAAAAATTATTGGGATTAGTCTATAAGCCGAGTTACTTTTTATGCAACCAGGTATTACAGCGGGCTGCAACATTCTCGACAAGATTGTTATAAAAGAACGCGTAATCATACCGGTGATAAACTTCTTCCCCCATACTCATGTTAAGATTATCCACAATTGCCGGAGTTGGAATTACCAGAGCCCCTTGCTCATTGATACACGCCGAGGTGAAATGATCGATAGTATCAATTGTTCCATCTTCCAGCTCAATGATTGCGCCGAGGTTTAGCTCAGCAGGCTGGTTATCGGTAGTAGCGGTCCACGAGAGCGGGTTAATACACCTCGCGCTGGGGAAAAGGACCGGTGACTCGCCGCCCTGGCCAATGGTATTCCATGTAATGATTCCGCCGGTTTGTGTTGGCATAACAGCAAGCGGAAGATCTATTTCCTTCAAATCCTCATCTGTAATTGTCCAGCCAATGATATAGACTGCAACAAGCTTATCCGTATCCACCAAATTACGATGCTTACGAAGTAATTCCAATATGACGTTGGACCCCTGGCTGTGAGATGCAAGAATGTACGGGCGTCCATCGTTCAGGTTCTCAAGGTAGTAGGTAAACGCCGCGAGCATATCGTCGATAGCAACCGATAAATACCGATCTTTTTCTCCCTCATCCATACTCAACACCTCAATAGACATTTGGCGATATCGGGGAGCATAGATATTACAGTCTTGGTCAAAGACAGATGCCTGAGCCAGCACGTCAGCATCAGTTACGCAGTTAACCGTTTCATTTGTCAATGAGGCGTTGAACCCGTCACTTGTCGTGCCATATGTGGTCGGATGCATAAAAAAGACATCGATCGGTTTGTCCGGATATGTGGTCTTAATACTCCAGCAATCGCTCGAACTGTAATCGGGGGCATTGTTCGTGGTGATTGGCTTCTCTGCCATTCTACATCCACCTATTCCCGCTACTATAATTAAAATGAGACCAATAATCATAACACTTGTTTTTGAATTCATTTCGTACCTCCTGAATCCTTATTTTTAATAATACAAAAAACTGAGTTGATAGTCGAAACTTAAGAAGTGGCACAATTACTTGGGGCAAATCCAGTTGAAATTGCTTATTCCGACGAAACCAGTCACCTATTCCGATTCATTCCGGACACTTTTCGGACCAAAGCAACACTTTTTTTTAATTATATCTCAGAGTGGCTGTAATGTTCAAGGATGATCTTCTTTTTCTCATAGTTTATCCCTTTATCGAATCTTTTAATGGTAGTCTTAGAGATGAGTGTTTAAACACCAATTTGTTTCTCTCCATAGAGAATGCACAAAATAAACTAGAAGCATGGAGAGTGGACTATAATGAGTATAGGCCCCATAGTTCTCTGGATAATATGACTCCAGCAGAGTTTGTTGGACAATTGTCCATAAGGGCAAATATTTGGGGGGAAATTGTTATTGAAGGAAAAGTTAAAACGATAGGTGTTAATAAAAACCACTCAGAGACAAGACAAAGGTTTACAATAGCACACGAATTAGGCCACTACATCAATGGGCATACTTACTTTGATAAAACTGGAAGCATGTATAAAGATGAGGGTTTTGACTATGCTAACCCGATACACCAGCAGGAAAAAGAAGCAAACTCTTTTGCTGCTGAATTACTTGTACCGAAGGATTTTATAAAAAAAGATTTGGATAAAATTGGTCTAGATATGCCTGCGCTAACAAAACTTTATAAAGTGAGTGAACAAATGATGTGGATTCGTTTGACTTCGTTGAGACTAGCTGAAAAATATTCAAGATAAGATCATACCTAAGAAAGTATTTCTAAAAATTACAAAAACCCTTTGAAGGATTTCATGCCTTCCTCAACATCGGTATTGGCAAGAGTGATATAAATTGTGGTGGTTCCAATGTCGGTATGACCTAGGATCCGCCTAAGCGTTTCAATGTCTTTAGTCTGTTTATAAAATTGTGTCGCATAGGAATGTCTTAAGGTATGAGGGGATATTTTTTTATTTTTAATGCCTGATTTTAGCGCATATCTACCAACCATCTGCTGAATATACCTGTCGGAAAGTTTTTTGCCTTCCAGGGTTGAAAAGAAATAATC
>CAZILY010000267.1:0-2240 GCA_964540175.1 uncultured Pelolinea sp.
TTTATTCCACTTCTTTGGTCATGTAGAGACCGGAGCGAATAAAGCCGCGTTTTTCATAATATAAACGTGTGCCGACAGCAGCGATCACTACCAGTTTTGAATAGCCAGCGTCTTTCGCTATTTGCTCTGCTTTTATTAGCAGCGTGGTTCCTAATCCGCTGTGCTGAGCGGCACCGGCCTGCTCGTTTCCGATAGCTAATGACTGCCCGTAGACGTGTACTTCGCGGATCAAAGCAGCAGCTTCTAATTCGGGGATCAATGCGAATAATGCCTTTCTCTGGGAGGTGAATATCGGGTCGGAAGAGTCAGATGAAATTGACAGGCGCAGATAACCGACCAAGCGGTCATCAGGTGTGCTGTAATTCAAGAAGTGCTCTTCCGCGAATGCTGCTTTGTAGATAAAATCTGCATAGATCAAGTTTTGTGGTTCAATGGCTGTCCCCCTCACTTCTCGGCAGCGAATGCATCGGCAGTGCTGGCCGCGGTTCTTTAACTCAATTTGTACATCCTGGCGCAGGCTTGAACGGCGGCTGCCTGCTTTTATATAGGTCGCAGGAATATCACGCACAATGCGGTTAACCCGGGTGTAGATCGGTATGCCGGGCTTTATATCTGCGATCAGGTCGACCAATTCGTCAGTTGAATAGGGATTAAATTTTCCCTGTTTCCACAGATCATACAAAGGCGCTTCTTCTAGCAATTGGGTGGGATAGATCTTTAATTCATCCGGGCAGAATCCGCCATCTAACATGCGTTGGAAATCCTCTCGGTCGGATTCGGGACTTGCTCCCAGCAGGTTTGGCATCCAATGCAGCACAATCTTGAAACCGGCTGCGCGCAGCAGCGCTGACGCATGCAGTGTGTCTTCCACACTGTGCCCGCGCTGGTTCTTTAATAAAATCTCATTGTCGAAGCTCTGAGCTCCCATCTGCACTTTCGTTGCGCCTAATTTCCGCATTTGGGCAATCTCCTGCGGATTGATCATATCCGGCCGTGTTTCCACCACCAGCCCGACATTGCGGCTCTCCGCTTTTTCATTTAACGCATGGGCTGCCTCAAGATTGGGCGAATCTTCCCCATTCATCGCGTCAAAACAGCGTTTTACAAAATGCTCACGGTAATCAGCAGGATACGCAGACCAGGACCCGCCTAAGATCAGCAGCTCAACCTTGTTTGTTGGGTGGCCGATTGCATAATAAGCATCCAGGCGGGATCGTACCTGGCGGTAGGGATCAAATTCGTTCTGGAAAGCTCGTGCTGCCCCGGGCTCTTCCCGTAGATAGCTTTTGGGAAGTTGACTGTCATCAGGGCAGAACAGGCAGTTTCCCGGGCATTCGTATGGTTTTGTGAGCACAGTCACCGTGGACACCCCGGAGAGCGTGCGGATTGGTTTCATACGTATGCGCGCCAGAAGACTGTCGTCCGCCTTATAATCCCCGTCCTTCACCTGCTGTCGGTACACATAAACGAGCATATGCTTAGCGATAAAGCCACCTTTGCTCAGGGGGTGCGCGCGGACAGCTTGCATGGTATCTGTACCAGAACGGATCTCATCGAGCACGAGTTCTGCAGTGTGCAGATGTTCTTCTGTATATTGGCGGGATTTCTGCCAGGAAATATTTTTATCAGTCATAAGGGTCTGCGGCTATTGCTGGATGAGGACAAGCTATAATCAAACATAATGAAAGCTGAAACCTTAGATCACATAAACCGCATTAATAAGGAATTCTATCAAAAATTTGCCGATTCGTTTGCCCAAACGAGAAGAAAAATTCAGACCGGTGTTTCCAGCATTTTAGAAAATATGGAAAAAAAAGGAAATTGGCTGGATATTGGATGTGGGAATGGAAACCTTGCCTATTCCTGGGCACAAAAAGGATATACAGGGTTGTTCTTGGGGATAGATTTCAGTCTCGGCCTGATCGAGGAAGCTGAAAAAAACAATCCACCTCTTCGAGAAGAGCAGAAGATCGTATTTTGTCAAGGGGATCTAACCCAGGACGAATGGATCAAGTCTCTGCCTGACGTAGAATGGGACGGTATTTTTTGCTTTGCGGTACTGCATCATATCCCAGGCGAAGCGCGCCGAAAACTGCTTTGTGCGCAGATGGGGCAATTGTTGGCGGTTGGCAAAGATTGTTATATTTCTGTCTGGCAGCCGCGCAACAGCCCGCGCCTGGTTAAACGCATCCAGCCCTGGGAAAGCGTGGGGATCGACCCCTCGGATGTGGACCCGGGCG
>CAZILY010000268.1:0-2238 GCA_964540175.1 uncultured Pelolinea sp.
TGACTCCTATGGGTGGGTAGTGTGTGTTTTCAATGATCTGTTCAACCTGCTCTCGCGTCTCCACACGCGGAACCATGATCCCCATCGCACCTGCGTCTAACACGCGCGCCATAAGATGGTACAGGTCATCAGGAACACGTACAAGGGGAACAACTTTTGTCCCGCGGGCTACCTTAACCATATCAGTAACAACACCGATGTCATTTGGCCCATGTTCCATATCAAAGAACATGAAATCGCATCCTGCCTGTTCCATGATCAGTGAAATGGAAGGCGACCGGGAATCCTGCGACATTGTTCCGTAAATAGTTTCTCCTGCTTCTAACTTCAACCGTAGTGGGTTAGGTTTCATCTTTGATCGTTCTCCTTTTATTTCTTCAGTTTATTAAATATACTTCAGGATTTGCCTGGTATTTTGGGATATCGCCGCGAAGAACACACAATACATCTTCTACTACCATCATCCCCATTCGATACCTGCCCTGATCAGTAAAACTTGCCAGGTGTGGTGTAAGCACCACATTATCCAATGTAAATAGAGGGTTATCATCTCTGGGTGGTTCTGGATCATACACATCCAATCCTGCCCCAGCAATCTTGTTATCCTGCAGCGCTTTGACCAGAGCCGCTTCATCCACCACTGGTCCGCGGGATGCATTAATCAAAAAACCACCTGGCCCAAGCGCTTCAAGTACTTCCGCATTAACCAAGTGGTGTGTTTCCGTCGTCGAAGGTACATGCAGAGAAATCACATCCACTTCGCGTGCCATTTCGATTATATCGTTTTGGTAAATCGCACCCCATGTTTCAATTTTTTCTTTTTCAATGAATGGGTCAAATGCGTACACCTTCATGTGCAGTGCATCCCGGCACATCTCCGCAAATCGTTTGCCGATATTACCAAAACCCACCAATCCTACTTTCGCGTTCAATAGTTCAAAGCCAATCACATGGTCGCGTACATGATAATTACCCATGCGAATTTCCCGATCAAGATAAGCTAATTTCCGTGCGGCAGCCATCATTAACATAAATGCGTGCTCCGCAGTTGATTCTGTTGGCCCCAGAGGGGTAAATACTACGGGTAATTTACGTTTTGTCGCCGCCTCAATATCAACAATATCCACCCCGGCGCCATGCCGCCCGATCACCTCTAGTTTTTTTGCCAGCGCGATTTCATCCGCCAACATTTTCATCCCCGCGCATAGGATCATGCCTTCAATGTCCGGCAGCATTTTTGTGATTTCTGCGGGAGAAGCCTTAAAAGGCATGAGCACTTCCACTTCTTCAGATAAGCGTTTGATGGCATCTTGATGGATCGGTTTATTGATCAATACTTTTTTCACAGTGTTTCCTCATTAATCTTCTTTAGTTTTTATTTCTTTGACACACAATAATTATTTTCAGATAATCAACTTTTGTCTTTATCAGCCACCATTTTCATGTATGGCAGATACCTCGCAGAAGAAACTTCGATCAATGTGCGCATCGCTTCTGATGCTTCAAACGGAGATCGGTCTCGAATTGCTTCTGCCACAGCAAAATGAAGCCGCCAGCCTTTTTTTGTGAGCGGCAAAATTCTGAAAAGTCTATCCAACACTTTAAACAGGGACACATTAATTTGCATTAGGAATTGGTTGTTTGCCATCATAGAGATTAAGCGGTGGAAATCCATGTCAAGGTCGTGGTAGAGATCACTATGCTCTTCATCTATATATTCCAGCTCACCATCCAGAACCTTAAATAATTCCTTGATCTGCTCATCAGTCGCATGCTGTGCCGCGAGGTACGCTAGCCCGCTCTCAATGATTCCGCGTGCTTCAAAGAACATCTCCATATCCATGCTAGCTAAACCAACTGACACATCGATGATCTTTCCGTATGCGGTAAACGGTTGGCTGGATACATAAGTACCGCTCCCATGCCGCATTTCCAACACTCCCATCGTCTGAAGGGACTGAAGCGCCTCCCGCAAAGTAGACATCCCGATACCTAAAGATTTCGCTAATTCTCGCTGTGGGGGTAAACACTCTCCAGGTTCCCAGAATCCTTCGCTGATCATCGAAAGAATTCGATCGATCGTCGCAGAAGATATTTGCCTTCGGTGAACTGGGATGATTGGACCTTTTTCCATTTTCATTTTAAATGATACGCTAAGTCTTCACGTGTTCTGAACACTTTAACTATACAAAAATAATTACTCGAAGTCAATAGATACGGGTAATTTTTAAGATTAAA
>CAZILY010000269.1:0-2227 GCA_964540175.1 uncultured Pelolinea sp.
GCTGCGCTTGTTTCGTTTATCAACGCAATTTTCATAATTAGGTTGTTCTCCTTTATATTATTTTTCCAATCTTTTCTTCACCGCCCGTTTTCCAGCATCAACAATATCTACCACACTCATTCCAAACGCGTCTTTCAATGACTCAGGGTCTGGTGCTGTTCGAGCAAATTCATCTCTTACACCAATACGCAAAAGGGGTACGGGGTTCTTTTCAGTTATTATTTCTGAGACTGCTCCACCAAGACCACCACAAATCGAATGTTCCTCTGCGGTCACCAGAGCGCCTGTATTTTCTGCAGTTTTCAGAATTAACTCTTCATCTATTGGTTTGATCGAAGGCATATTAATAACCGCTGTACTGATCCCTTCTTTTTCTAACTTTTCAGCCGCTCTCAAACTTCTTATAACCATTGATCCAACAGCAATAATTCCAACGTCTGTACCCTCTTTAAGAACCAATCCCTTTCCTATCTGTAATTTTGGAGGGGAAGAATGAATAATTTCGTTTCCTGATCGACTCAAGCGTAAATACACAGGACCTTTATGGGTAGCGATAATAGGAATCCATTCTCTGACTTCCTTTTCATCAGCAGGGACAATTACTGTCATCCCAGGCATCATTCGCATGATACCAATATCTAAAATCGTATGATGTGTGGGACCATCTTTATAATCTGAAAGACCTGCATAACCTGCTACAATTTTTACATTCGTGTTTGCATATGCAACACAAGTTCTGATCTGTTCAAGCGCCCGTAAAGATAATAATGCGGCGAATGCACTGATAAAAGGAGTAAATCCCCCCAAAGCCATACCAACCGCCACATCAACCAAACAAGGTTCAGCAATTCCCACATTGAAAAATCGATCCGGAAACTTTTCAGCAAAATATTTTGACATTGTTGATGAAGAAGTGTCCGCATCCAAAACCACCACATTCTGGTTCTTGCTTCCATATTCCACCATCGCCCGGCCAAAAGCTTCTCTTTGAGAAATAAAATCCATTTTTAAACCATCCTTCCAATTTCTTCAATTGCCTGATTATATTGCGCTTTTGTTGGGGCTTTTCCATGCCACTGGGATTGATTTTCCATGAAGGAAACACCTTTTCCTTTTGTAGTATGTGCGATTATGACAGAAGGTCGGTCATGAATTTCTTTTACTAAACGAAAAGCGTGGTTTATCTCATCAACATCATGCCCATCAATTTCGAGTACATGCCAGTTAAAAGATCTCCACTTATCAACCATTGGCTCAAGCGGCATAATGTCGTGGACAAATCCATCTAGCTGGACACCATTGTAGTCAATTATTGCTGTAAGATTTTCACATTTATACTTAGAAGCAATCATCGCTCCTTCCCAAACAATACCAGCCTGGCATTCACCATCGCCAAGTAGTGTATACACTCTGTAACCCAAACCTTTGGATCTCGCAGAAAGGCACAATCCTGTACCAATTGCGATCCCATGGCCTAAGATTCCTGAGGTCATATCTACTCCAGGTGTTTTTAAAATATCAGGGTGTCCCTGCAGATGGCAATCTAAATCCCCCCATTTCTCAAGGTCTGCTAACGGAAAATATCCTTTCCGCGCGAGGGCAGCATATAATAGAGCAGATGCATGTCCCTTGCTTAGGATAAATCGATCTCGTTCTTCCCAATCGGGTTTTTTTGCGTCAATACGCATTTCGTAAAAATATAAACAGGACACTATCTCTGCAGATGAAAGAGAACCACCAGGATGACCAGCCTGTCTCCTGTAAATCATGCCTAACGTGTCTATACGAAGCTGGTTTGAGATCTTTTTCAGCTCAACGGAAAGTAACTCTTTTTCAGGTTTCATAAATTTTGCCTTCGATGTTTTTCTTTTTCATTTTTGCTCTGAATATAGAATCAGGTTTAATGCATAATGATTCCACCACTGCAATTGAAAGCAGAGCCAGTCGTAAATTCGCAATCTTCTGATGCAACAAATACCGCCATCTGCGCCACCTGATCAGGCGTGCCTTGCACACCAAAAGGCGTACGAGAGATGAACCAATCACGAAATTCATCTGGGTCTTGCTCACGAAGTTTCGCATCTTCCCGAATTCCATATTCCCCTAAAGATGTTGGTATAGGACCGGGGCAAATCGCATTTACAGTTATATTGTTTTTTGCTACTTCAAGTGCCAATGCCTGTCTAAAACCGATTTGGCCGAATTTAGAAGAACAATAAGCACTTCC
>CAZILY010000270.1:0-2217 GCA_964540175.1 uncultured Pelolinea sp.
CCATCTGCGCCGATTAATAAATTTCCGTTTTTATCAAAAACATCACTTATTTCAATGGTTGAACGATGGTCATTTAAATTCATTATGTTAAGAAGCCAGATTATCTCCTTGTAACTATCATACATCGGAGTCGCAGAGAGAAACAATAAACGTAAGTTATCTACGTATTTAGCCAGTTTAAATAATTCTTGGGCCACGCGCTTATCCTGCTTGTCATCACTAATTCTGATATTATGAACTTCATCAATAATAACTAATCTATTATTAAAGTGTTTTTTCAATTTTCTTATCATCTCAGATTTGTTTTTTTCAGGGTCTTCTTCGTCTACGGTTGATTTTTTCACAATATAATTAGCAAATTCTATATATCCCAAAAATAAATAGCTATTCTGAATAATATTATTGATTTGCTTTATCACCTTTTCCTTTGTTAATCCTTTCATATTCATTGGATTCACTTCCTTTAAATATTTATTGCCGGTACATGCTCTCAAGTTCCATAATCCGTCAACTAATTTTAATTTTCTTTCGTCAAATAGTTGTAATTTAAAATTCTCTTGAACATTGGGCGAAGCAACCACTATAATACGCTGTGTAATTCCTAATTGTTTCAAATAGGTTCTCATTTCTTCAGCGACAGTTATCGCACTACATGTTTTACCTGTTCCTAAACCATGATACAATAATAAACTGTTATATGGTGTTTGAAAACTTAAAAAGTTGCGAACAAATAACTGATGTGGCACCAATTCAAAATCGGCCTCACATAACTTTTTTGCTTGCTCCTCAATATTATATAGAGTACCGTCATATTTGGTCTCGTTGAATTCTTTCTTCTCTGCTATTTTAATATTGAAGTCGCTGTCATCTAAAGAAGGATATAAATTCGAAAAATCGGTGTTATGTTGAGTAATGAATTGTTTATTTAAGACTTCTTTATTGTTTAAAAAAGTATTGTAATTAACATCATCTAAATCTATTTCAAACTTATTATCAACAGATAAAGAGAAAGCTTCTACGACAGGAATAATCCAAAATTGATTCCTTTGCGAAAAGTCTGAGTTCATAGATTTTCAATGAAAAAGAACACTTGTTTTCTCATTGGTGAATAGTCAATCTTTTTCCAACTTTACCCAAGCAAACGCATTCTTTCCAATGCAAATATAACCGCAATTCCAGTGGCCAAATCGTTGGACTTAAAAAGGCTTAGCTTTATAAATTGCTTTTAATCAGTATACTTACGGAATGGGTTCGATTCCCGCCAGGGACTACACTTTGACAGATGAGCTGTTTGTAATACCACAGCCTGAGTGAGCGGCCTTATATCCTATTTTATCTTCCTTATCCTTAAAAGGACAGCCCCATGGTATGGAACGGATGCTGTAAATGATGATTGGAAACTACCTAGATCCTTTTGGCGCCACACATCGCGTACCATAGGAATCCCGGTAATTCCAAGTTCCTCCCATGAGATATGAATATCTTTATTCTTCGGACTGCCATCCCAGAAAAAAGCATCCTTTGGTGAGTCCTCTCCCGTGTAAAACAGGCCGACAGCCAGAGATCCGTCCATGAGCTTTTTCACCCAAACCTCCTCACCATTTCCCTGCCTGACAGGCTCAGCCTGTACCCCTTTGCCATCCTGATTAATAGCAAGTACCTCGTCGTTGGTAAGAAGACCCAGAGTAAAATCATCCAGCTGGCTCATATCACAGCCGATAAGTAAAGGGGCTGCCAGCAGAGACCAGAGTGAAACATGGGTGTATTGCTCATCTGGACTAAGCTTTGAAGTATGCAGGGACGGACCCCACCCAACCTGTCCAACAACCAGCATATCAGGATCGTTCCAATGGCCATGCTTGGCATACCTGGTAGTTCTGTCCTGACCAAATCCTATACCTGCCATGCTGTTCCAGGTATCGGTAATATCGCCCGTTGTTCGCCACAGGTTACCTCCAACTTTTTCACCCCATTCCCAAACATCTCCCATACCGTACTGGCAAATGCTATAAACAATATCACGGTTAATCATGCCTAGTTGTTCCTTAAAAAAAGCATATGGCTTCTGTAATTCAGTTAGAGAATTATCCACTGCTACTTCAGAGTATCCGCACCAGTCGTATTTCACATAATCAATTCCCCAATCTGCCCAGGTATTAAGATCCTGCAATTCATGCTGATAACTTCCGAGATAACCTCCACAGGTAGTTGGTCCAG
>CAZILY010000271.1:0-2182 GCA_964540175.1 uncultured Pelolinea sp.
CCTGAATGGCATTCAAGGCGTATTGATAATAGGAAATGGCGTTTTTATAATCATTTAATTTTCCAATTGTGTCACCTAAAAGCACTTGAACCTGAAATAATTTAATCAGATTGCCGCTATCATCCCATGCCAGGATTTCAGCCTGCTCAAGTTTGTTGATAGCATCCAGGTAAAGACCCACTGAATAGTATTGCTTTCCGAGTGCATAGTATGCCTCAAAAAGCAACAGGTTGGCATTTCCGTTCGCATAATTTGGGTCCATCGATGATATCTCGATAAGATTTGTTATCGCCTGTTCCCAGTTCATTTCAATAAAATTATTAAAAGCGATTTGATAGTACTCAGCTTTTTTTAGATCCGAATTTAGAGCAGTGTCTTCCGGTTGAATATTTGCGGCTTTTCTCATGTAAGATACAGCTTTGGCAACTGAGGTTGTAGTCTGGTTTTTATCCCCCAAACTTGCTTTGGCTATCTGGGTAAACTTCAGTTCAATCAGATTGCTGCTGGCTTTCTGCAGGTTTATCCTTTCGCTGACAAATGCTTTGCTCTGCGGGGCTATGGCGACCGCCCTGCGGTAATATTCTTCTGCATTCTCAATATCTTCGATCGAGGTGTTTTCATTTTCGAGCATGCTGATGATCCCATTCAGGTACCCCCTTAACAATTGCTCATTCATCAGTGGGTCATCTAATTCGGGATCAAGTAACATGGCATTTTCATAGGCGCTGATCACCTGGTCCCACTTTCCAACATGGTAGGCTGTGTTGCCTTCCTCCATATAATTAGCGATTTGGAGGGATGTTTCTATCAAAGCAATTTGCTGATTGACATCCCAAAAGCCAGGTTTCTCTGCCTCGATTTCATTCAAAATAACCAGCGCTTCATTGATTTTGTCCTCCGTGACCAAATCAAGCGCCGTTTGGTAATTTGCCTCCAATCGTAAAAGGTCATCTGTCCGCGATATCAACTCCGGAAGATTTTCAAATTCCGGGTTGATCGTTACCATCCTCTCAACGATCTCTGCTGCGGGTTGAGGTTGTCCAGCTAGCAGAAGTTGCTCTGTTTGATAACTCAGTGAGGTGAGCAGCGCTGTCTCATCCTCCAACTGCTTGGAAGTAACATTATCATATAAGTAATAGTAAGAAACGAAGAAGATGATCATCACAACAAGGGTACCGATGACCGCAAAAACACTCAGATTGCGGACCGTATTTTTCTTCTTGTGTTTTTCCTCTTCTTCAATTGAGATTGCCATATTCTTTAAGGATAACTTTATTTGAAGATCATCCTTGAATTTGAGAAGTTCTGGATGCTCTGGGTGCCGTTTCTCCAGTTTATCAAGTTCTTCCTTGCACTCAGTGAATTCTGCGTGCTGATAATGCTCAAGTAATTTTGTGTAATCGGGATCACTGGATAGGTCGATCGGATTTGTGGTTCGACCTGTTCTTTTATTAACATCAGGGCCGATGTCTTTAGGTTTTTTAAAATTTGATTTTGATGAGGTCGTCATTTCCACTCTTTACAATTATATTTATCTAATTTCATTTAGAAAATACCCATTAATAATGGAATGGCTGGTCCAAGAATCACTGCAATAATAGCGGGAAGATAAAAGTAACTAAGGGGACGATCATCTTGGCTGGCAGTTTGTTGGCAATTTCACGCGCCCGTAGCTGCCGCAGCACACGCAACTGCAACGCCTGGCTGTGAAGTACATCAGCGTAACTCATGCCTATCTTTTCCGCCTGTATGGTAATAGAAATAAACTGGGAGAGATCATCTACATCGAGTCGGTTGCTCAGGTTCTTTAATGCGATGGCGCGTGAAATTCCCATTTCCATCTCATGGGTCACACGTTTTAACTCAAATCCCAGTTCGGTGTCCCAATAACTACTGATTTTTTGCATAGACTGATCGAAGCCTAAACCGGCGCTCGCACACACAGAGAGCATATCCAGCGCATCCGGCAGCTCCCGGCGGATATCATCTTGTCTGGATCGTACACGCCCGTTAAGCCAAATAACCGGTAAAGCCAAACAAATACCGATGGCCAGTATCCCATACAGCATAGAGGTATTGTTGATTACCAGAAATGCAAGAATAATTCCTGCCAAAAAAACCAGGAATCGTATCGCGAAAAAATTACCGGCATGTAAATTGGATGGGTTCCCGGCAATCGCCA
>CAZILY010000272.1:0-2160 GCA_964540175.1 uncultured Pelolinea sp.
AAAGTAAATTCTTATTTTCATCGACCGTTTGTTACTTTATCTTCCTGCACTCCAAATAAAACCGCTTTTGATGTGCTTCTCCCATTGAAAAAGTCTTTCTGGGAAGTGAACCGTCTTTAATTACAGAACGGAATAAGGAGTCTTTCCGCATAGCCGGCAAATATATTCCTGCATTTCCCGTTTTTGTACCCAGGTCAAAAATTGTGTCGTCTCCATGAATATAATCTACTTCATTGATCTGATCATTTGAAATGAGGTTATCGATGCAATTCTGTATGTTTCCTACTGTTAACGAATGTTTCGGTTCCATAATATATATCAACCAGAAGTTGGATTTATCAAAAGCGCCAAATACTTGGTTTTTGGTGTGGTTGTTGGAGATAGCAGAAACCAATGTTTCGAAATCAGAAATTTTCTGAACATCTAATTTGTTGTTGAAATTGTTTTTCAACGAAAGAAACCAGTCTTTTTTTATACTTTTCAATAAACGGTGAATTGGTTCAAATACTATACCTTCATCGTGAATATTAACGATCTCTACAAGTGCATAACGAGCCGGGTGATTTTCCGGAACTTCATGTTTTATCTTATCCCAAATTAATTTTGCTGTCGCCAATGAGTGATTTCCGTCACCTATAGCAAAAAGTAATGGGGGTGCGTTTTTCTCAACACCATATTTGTTTGATTGATTTTCTGCTGATATCAATTTATTTAGAGCTTGGATAATTTTATCTTCTAGATTCGGAGAAGCGATATGGTAACCTGTCAGATGACCACTATTTTGCATGAGGTCAAAATCATATATAGGTTTTGTGTTGTTTAAAGATTTTGCAATTGGCTCAATGACAGTCATTTCTGGATCATCGATCAAGACTAGAATATGCGGAATTTCAAGCAGAGCATCCTGGCGAATTTTTATTCGGGGTGGTAAACGATCGATGATTGTGCCTTCTGTGGCTCTGACCAGTGAACCAGCGCCATCAGTAAAATCATATTGTTCAAGATCAAGGGCGGCGATGAGGCCCTTTCTTAATGAATGGTCAAAAAATCGTTCAATATAGATCATGCCATCAATCATTTGGAAGTAATTATTATTGAGGTAATTTTCCATGAGTGAGTTGATTTTTGAAGAATGGCTTTGCTCTTTTTCAGTACCTAAATATGCTTCGGGAAGAATTAAATGGTATGTGGATGGCGATTGTCCGATTGTTTTTTCTACAATCTTCCAATATTCTGGCTGAGATGTGAATTGGTCGCATGCTACTACTGCCCATTTATTAAAATCTAATCGGTTATTAGGTATCAGTATCTCAGGTGACTGGATGCCAACGCTCGAAAAAAATTTCATAATTGCGAAATTTCCTTTCCTATTACAGATATTCTATCAAAATAAATTAAAGAGTCAAAAATGAAATTCATTAAATAAATATACTTTTTTGATTTGTTACATAAAGGCCTCGATTTATATACCTTGACGGCATCTTGCATTTCTAATAAAATTTGCTTTTGGTTTTGTGAATTTGGATTTTTTATTAACATAAATGTATAATACTTCCAAGTTCAAACAATTAATGTGGTTTACGGAAATAGCGGATCCTTTCACGCCCCTTATATTTCTGAGATCAAAATAATTGAAATATAAATAATATGAAATAATCAGGAGAAGCGTTCATGGTACGTATTCGTTTAAGAAGAATAGGTTTTAGAAATCAGCCGAGTTACCGCATTGTTGCTGCCGAGAAAGAAAGTCCACGGGACGGTAAGTTCTTGGAGAATTTAGGATCGTATAATCCCCGAACTGATCCGTTTACAATTCAGGTTAATGAAGACCGTGTTTATCATTGGCTTAAAAATGGTGCGCAACCAAGTGAATCTGTAACGCAAATATTTAATGCTGTCGGATTATTAGATCGGTATAAAAGATTTAAAGACGGCGAACAGATAGAGACAATATTAGAAGAAGCAAAAGCTTACTATGAATCACGGATTGTTGACCCAAAAACCCGTATTGAAAGATCTACAGTTAAAAAGGAACCCATAGTTAAATCGGAGCCCAAAGCTAAAGTAGAGCCTGAAGCTAAAGTGGAGACTGAAGTTAAAGCAGAGCCTAAAGTTAAGGCAGAACCTAAGACTGAGACAGAGCCTAAAGCTAAAGCAGAG
>CAZILY010000273.1:0-2159 GCA_964540175.1 uncultured Pelolinea sp.
TTATGGCTGGAGAGATACTGTTCATAATCCCCTGCTACAGCAGGTTCTATCCATAATCCTGTCCCCCCCCCAACAGCTGCATCTTGAATGGAAAATAGGCGAGCCGTATCGATCAATTCCCGTTCTTTGCCAGTTTTGTCCGAGCCCGTGTAATCATCGGGTATCAAACAATCCTGGGGATCTCCTCCAAAAACGTCCGCATTAACATGATCAGCTCCCAGATTACTGCCGGCTTGAATGCAATAGATGTCACTAAACTCTCCAGTGACAGCATAACGGATCCCAAACCGTGCTGCATTCTGGACTGACATCCAGGCAAAAGTCAGGCGGGCAAATTCAATGATCCCGAACAAGATTAATAACAAAATCGGGAGGGCGAGAACAAATTCCACCATCGCCTGGCCCCTAGTTTTGTTTTGTAATCTTGCCCCTATACGCATCATATTTTCCTATTTTTATGTTAGAAAGGCGTGGAATAAAATTTATTCCACGCCTTTTACCTTCTAAATTTATCTGGTCTTCACTGAATTCCCGCTGGAGACATTACACATTTCACTAGTCAGAAACTACATGCAGCCAGTCAGCTGCTAACACATCAACGCTCTCATCAAAGGTGCAGGTCCAGCTGGTGCCGGACTTTTTACATTCATCAGCCCAGACCACCTGGTCTTTTTCTGCTATCGATACTCCGGCCATAATTGCTACGCCAGACTGATCGATATCAAAATCCACAGCGGTGAAAGTAGTGGGGTTATCAACATCAAGGATATAGCTGATCCTGGAAACCTGGTATGAAGATTTCACACCATAATCAACACCCAGAATGCCCGCGCTGGGGATTGCGCTTGCCTCGGCAAAACCATAGGTTGCTGTAGCTATGATCAGGGATAACGAAACTATTCCAAGGATCCGTTTTTGGGTGCGTTTTTGTTTCGTCATGATTTTTTCCTTTGTCACTATAACCAAATATTAGAATAAATTTGACTTCGCTATCAGTGTAGCATTATGAACAATAAGTTCAACCCCTTGAAACTAACAACCCTGTTAGGAAATCGACCTTTTTCAATATTTTGAATAAAAATAGGCTGATTTACCTAACAAGAAGGTCAATTTTGGTCTCTTTTAACCAAAAAATACCCTCTTTCGAGGGCACTTTTAGGTTGAAATGAAACACTTTCTTTATTATGGTCCTGGGGTCCAAGTCGGCTGACAGGGATAATTCAAATCATCTGGTGGACATGCAGGTGTCCAGGTCGGTATCGGTGTGTTTGTACTGGTATGCACCGGTGTATTAGTGGACGTTGGCAGTGGTGTTCCAGTTCTGGTTGGCCGTGGAGTTCTGGTCGGTCTTGGTGTATTGGTTGGCCAGGGTGTACTGCTTGCCACCGGCGTATCTAAAGGTGTCTGAGTAATTGTTGGTAAAGGTGTGATCGACGGTGTTTGGGTCGGCCGCGGTGTGTTGCTGGGTAATGGCGTATTGGTGGGTGGCGAAGTGCTAGTTGACGTCGGTACATCTGTCGCTGTGCCTGTTTGGGTTGGCGTTGGAGTAATCGTCCAGGTGGCTATCGCCCTGGGTACCGCGGGGCGAGAGATGGTGCAGCCGTTATCAAAAACCGCATACACTCCAAAATCATTGCTAACAACACCTGTTAATGGGTCCCCGCCTCCCCAACCTTTATCAAAATCGATATCCCAGCGGTACTTTATACCAGCATTAAACGGTCGTGTTCCACTCCATGAACTTGATGAGGAATAATCTCTACTACCACCATTTCCATGACCAGGGAAATAACTTCCCTTCCATTTGAACCAATCCATATTCATCTGGCCAAATCCGTTGACAGCCGCGTACTGTTCCGCGTAATCCCAGGTTAATTCCAAAGAGATTAGTTGAGCATCAACAACATCTTTATTCTTGATAAAGGTCCTCAATTGATCATTATTGCGGAAGGTAAAATCCCATAATTTATATTTACTACAATCTGGTGTTGGAGTTACTGTTGGTGTAGCGGTTTCAGTGGGTGTGGCTGTAGGAGTTGAGGTCGGCATATTGACAGTGACACCCTTATGGCAGCCATCGTCGAATTCCAGATCTACTGTATGATCCCCTTCCAAACCAACATACCGGGGCATGAAAAGGGCTATATAGTTAGCCTGTG
>CAZILY010000274.1:0-2132 GCA_964540175.1 uncultured Pelolinea sp.
GTTTGACGAGATGATAAAATTCTTTTGGTAAGTGGTATCTTGTATGCATCGGGGCCTCTCCTTTTTGTGTTTTATCACCCTTAAGGATGACCCCGTTGCTCCTTTTTGTCCAGAGCAACTGTCTCACATGTGTCTGAACTTATTCAGGCAGGAGGAGTTTCTTTATAGTTTTATTATATAACACAGGACTTACTTGTTCTTTTTCTTGTCTTTTGACTTTTTTCCCAGCCTTTTTTGAGCTTTTATCTGTAATTTTTTCCGGTCTTCACGTTCCAATTCAATTGCCTGTGTAATGGTTGTGTAGAAAAAGAAGAAAAACAACAGGAATATTACTGCGATAATTACCAGTTTGTAGAGAGAGAACTCGCCAAATGGTAAATTGATCAATGGATTTCCAATGAAAAATATAACCATATTTGCGATCATAGCGATCACGCGCGCTTCTGTCGGGCCAAGGGAGCTATAAGAGATTTTGAATTCTCCTTTAACAGAGGTTGTGATATAGACCAGATTCGCCATGCAAAGGTATCCCACGAGAGCGATGAGGGCAAGTTCAAAATCGACATAAGGGGAAAGGCCCATGCCGAAGAAGATACTCACTTCACTGATCGTATCAACAGTATGGTCAATAAAAAAACCATATTTTGGGCGTTCCAACTTTCGATAGCGTGCAAGGTTGCCGTCCAGGCTGTCTCCGAACCAATTGAGAAAAAATCCAAAATTTGCTAACCATAAATAACGTGTGTCAAAATTGGTAAGCCAATAGCTCACACCAATAAGAACAGCTGCTAAAAAGCCTAATAATGTTAAATGGTCAGATGTAACCCAAGAGGGTAAATGCCTAACCAGCCAGGCAATTGCCGGACGTTCTAAAGGACCGAGTAAAATATCGTTTACTCGCCGATGTTCTTCAATCTTTGTAAGCTTATTTTTCTTAGCCATAATAGTTATATTGTACCTTGTGTATTTAGATTCTAGTATTAAAATGATTAAGGCATTTCATCTAATGCAAAGGGCCAAACCGGGTAAAACATGGCCCACTGGGAAGGGTATGCGCGGATGAATGTCTCCGCCTCACGCAGCACTTTCTCCGCGTTTTTTTCAATTTCTTTCACAGGGTCGTCATCTGGTTTCATATATATCAGATCGGAACATTCCACGCGGTAATTTTCTTCTGGTAGTCCAATGCATGCAATAACCACAACAGCTGCGTTCGTTTGGAGAGCCATACGGACATAACTGGTCGGCACGGCGGCAGGAAAACCGAAGAAGCGGGGGTTGTAGTTTGATCGGTCAAGAGGCCGATCCATGCCTGTAATAACACCCCCACCGTTTTTCAGGCGGGCTTTTGCGGCTCGCATTGATTCGGTGGACATGGGAGTGACATTCATGCCGACATCTTTTCGTAGTTTATTTTGCCACTGGTACCCGCCGTGAGGTTGAGGGTAGGAAAGCACCTGGACATCGAAACCGTGCAGTACCAGCGCCCGTCCTCCAAAATCAAAATTGCTCAAGTGAGGGGCAACCATTATTGTGCCTTCATCTCCACCCAATCGGTCAGTAAGAAATTTTACTAATTTTGGAGAAAGGGTCACGCGGTCGAGTATGGTCTTATAGTTATTAATGTTGTGATAAAAATCAAATAACCAGCGGGAAGTTTGGCGGAAAGTCTCTTGTGTTTGCTTGTCTAATTCTTCTGAGTTAAGAGAACATTTACTGATGACCCACTGGTTTGCTCTCACGGTTTTTACCATATCGGATTTCTTTTGTGCGGATAGAAGCACAGATATTTTTTCCGCAAGCGGATATCCGATGGAAGTCGGGATGATCTTCCCCAGTGCAAGTATGAGGCTGATACCAAAACGGCCGTTGATGAATGATTGAAGGGACATAATGATTCTCTTTATATTAACACGCTTGATTCAATAAGGTGCGGGTTCCTAAGTTCTAAAAAATACCCTTTTTATTGCTTCATTTACCTGCTTATTGATCTCTGTATGATAGTTATATCGGTCTCCGCGATTGTAATGATCTCCATATTCAAATGCGAGGTTGTTCTGGTCGTATACAATCTCAGATAAATGGAGAACTGGATCTGCTGGAGTTATCTGCAGTAAATCAGCTATTTCGTG
>CAZILY010000275.1:0-2127 GCA_964540175.1 uncultured Pelolinea sp.
GGCACCTGGGTGATCCCTTTTTTAACAATATTTTGAGCGGGCATATTGGTAATTGCCTCATCAAAATATTTAATTTCTCCCTCTGTGGCTTGAAGAATTCCGGATATTGTATTCAATAGCGTGGATTTTCCAGCGCCGTTCGAACCGATCAACGCAACGATCTCACCCTCATTAAGGGTAAAACTTACCCCTTTCAGGGCGTGGATTGCGCCGTAATGGACATGTAGGTTTTTTACATTAAGCATTTTTCCGCCTTCGATTTTGATATTTCTTTGCCAGTGCTGCACCGCCTGGGCCCAGGTATGCTTCGATTACCCTTGAGTTCGCCTGGATCTCTTTTGGTGTTCCCTGAGCGATCTTCTTACCGTAATCCAACACACTGATCTGGTCGGAAATATCCATTACCACTCGCATATCATGCTCAATTAGAATGATTGAAATTTTCAACTCATCCCTAAGCTGCCTGATTAACTTTTTCATCTCTACGGTTTCCTGAGGGTTCATCCCTGCTGTAGGTTCATCCAGCAGCAGCAATTGCGGGTCATTGGCTAAAGCACGGCCGATCTCAAGCCGGCGCTGCATCCCGTATGGGAGATTGCAAGCGAGAAAATCGCCAAAACCTGCCAGGCCGACAAATCTGAGCAGCCGGATTGCTTCAGCGCGTGATTTTTTATTTTCTTGTGAGAAGCGGGGAGTATGTAGAATTGCGTCCAGCCAGTTTGACTCCAATTTTGTGTGCTGACCAACCATGATATTTTCTATTGCTGTTAGTTTGCTGAAGAGACGAATGTTTTGGTAGGTTCGTGAAATACCCTGGGTGGCGATGAAGTCGGTTGAGAATCCTTGAATACACTCACCGTGAAATAGGATATCTCCCTGTTCAGGTGTATAAAAACCTGAGATGCAGTTGAATAATGTGGTTTTGCCTGCTCCGTTTGGACCAATAATGCTGTAAATTGATCCTTTGGGTATAGCCAGATCAACGTTGTTAACCGCCGTCAGACCACCGAACACTTTGGAAACTTTCTTGGTTTCTATGATGTACTCAGGCATTCTTGCCACCTTTCATCTTCTCTTTTTCTTCAATGGGAGAACGATCGCTTTTTTCTAATTGTGGTCTTGAAGAGGGCCACAGGCCATTTGGGCGTTTTATCATCATCGCGATCAACAATGCACCGAAAGCAAGCAGTCGGTAATTTTCTACTTCACGCAGAATTTCTGGCAAACCCTTTAAAGCGAACGCGCCTAAAAATATACCGGGGATGCTGTTCACACCACCAACAATTACAAGGCTGAGCACATTGATTGACACCATCAGGGAATGGTCGTTTGGTCCGGTGAACTGATTGCGTGCTGCCATAATACCGCCGACTAAACCGGCAAAAGCTGCGCCAATAACAAGCGCTAGTAGCTTATATTTCTGCAGGTTGATTCCAGTTGCCTGGGCAGCAATTGGATCTTCCTTGATCGCCAACCAGGCACGTCCGGTGCGCGAGTCTTGAAGTCTGTTATAAATGAAAATGGATAGTGCGACACCCGCAAAGATGAGATACACATAATCTACATCGCTTGTAAACGGTTTACCAAACAGCGTTGGTCCTTGAATGGCATGGATGCCGCGCGGGCCTCCGGTGAAATCGGTTAGCAGGTCGCTTTTTAGCAGGATGCGGATGATCTCGCCAAAGCCGAGTGTCACGATAGCTAAGTAGTCACCTCGAAGACGCAGGATTGGGAGTCCTAGTAGAAAAGCTGCGACAACAGCCATTAATATGGCCACGATTAGCGAGGGCCAAAAACCAAGCATGATGCCGTGAGGGCTTGGTGCGTTTAACAGAGCTACACTGTATGCGCCCATTGCGAAAAATGCTGCGTACCCGAGCATCAATTGACCTGATAATCCCACGATGATGTTCAAACCGATACCTGCAATTATGTATAACCCCCAAATACCAACCACAAAGTTAATATACGATCCCCATCGCGTTGGCATGATCAAAAATATAGCGATTAGCATGGCGTACAAAATGTATTTTCCGTTTTTTTGAATAAATGGGGGCAGTTTTGAATAAGTGTTTCTTAAAAAAGTGCTGAAAGCATCATTTGCTTTTTGCCATGTTTTCTGTATCA
>CAZILY010000276.1:0-2122 GCA_964540175.1 uncultured Pelolinea sp.
TGCACCACCGATCACACATATCGAGGGAAACCAACTTCAGGAACAGGTGAAAAAAGCTGTCCGCATTTGGCCGCATATCTATGGAACGGCTGGTTTCTTCTGCGCAAAATTCATTAAAAAGGGTTCCATTCCCTCAGAAAAACGTTGGGATGTGCACAGGAAAAACCCGTATATGAAAGGCGAGTATCTCAACAAAAAGGAATCAGACGGTCTCACAGACATGATCTCCAGCTACTATGGATTTGACCTGAAAAGCGTCATTGCTGATCAGTCGCTGACATATTGGCAATTTAAAGAAAATATTTACCTTGTCCCTTCACGAATACAAATTCAATTTCCCGAACTTCCCATCCATTCAATGGGCATGTTAATTGGGAAATATTTTCCGAAAGGATGGCAGCCATCCCATGAATTTGTCAGCCGATTTGGAGACCAATTCACAGAAAATGTGTATATTCTCGGAAAAGAATATCATCAGGCCTGGCTTCGGGGAGAAGATATTCGAAACTCCGTTCGCCCAAGCGGTCAAATTGGAAAAATCTTAGCCATCAGAGATGCCAGCGGGAGAAATCTTGGACGAGGGAAAATGCTCTCCAACCGTTTAAGAAATATGCTCCCGACCAGATTATTCTGACCGCTGAAGGTCCCTTAATTCATAGACCACTATAGCGGGAAAAACAATCGCGGCGGTCTCCATGCGAAAAATATGTGCTCCCAGAGATACGGTTTCTACTTCAGCTTGTTTGAATGCCGCTATTTCAGCTTCAGAAAAACCGCCTTCCGGACCAATAAATACCCCCAATGAAGGAACGCCCTCTAATCTTCTCACAAGATGCCTGGTATCCGCAAGCGCGTCTTTAAGAATCCGGCCGCTTTCCCCAACCCAGGCCGCAAGCACTTTATCTGATGAATCGGCAGCTGTTTTGATCGCGGTTGACAACGATTCGGGTTCGTGAAGCGCAGGCAAGCGACCGCGACCGCTCTGCTCTGCCGCTTCTCTGATGATAGATTCCCAGCGAGTTTTTCTCTTTTCATTCATCTCAACACTTTGCACCAACGATCGCTGGCTGATAAATGGATGGAACGCGTGAACGCCCACTTCGGTCCCTTTTTGAAAAATCCATTCCACTTTTCTCTTTTTTGAAAGAGGAAAATATAAATGTATGTGCACATTTAAGCCAGATTCCACCTCACCAATTTCAATGATCTTCCCGGTTGTTTCACCTGAATCATGCCGGGATAATTCCACCTGATAGGCCTTGCCCTCTCCATCCATAACTACTACACGGTCACCCTGCTTGAGGCGTAGAACATGCCAAATCTGATGTGCGATATCCCCGGGAAATTTAATCACTTTGGAGGCGGGGTCAACCTGTTTAATAAAAAAACGGTGCGTTCCCACTACTACCCCTTATCCTTAACCTGGCCGCCGATCACAACCGTGTATTCCCCTAACAGTTTGATCTCGGATAGTTGCTCAATTAATTCCGATAATGTCCCCCGAAGGATGGTTTCAAACTTCTTGGTCAAATCATTCGCGATCGCCGCAGGACGATCACCATAGACACCCTGCGCGTCCTTTAAAAACTTAATCAGTCGGTGGGGGCTTTCATAAAATATCAATGTATGCGGGGAATCTCTATCCACTTCCATGAAGCGCACCCGTGCGCTGGATTTCCGCGGTGGAAATCCCCGGAAGGTAAACGCATGCACCGGAAGCCCTGAAAGAACCAAAGCCATCACTAACGCTGTGGGACCGGGAATGGCAGTAATTTCAATGCCATTTTCAAGAGCAGCCCGGACGAGAGTAAAACCAGGGTCAGATACTGCCGGCGTGCCAGCGTTGCTGACCAACGCGATATCTCTGCCCTGCTTGAGCAGCCCTAAAATACGCGGTAAATGTTTTTTCTCGTTCTGCTCATAAAACGAGATCTGCGGTTTGCTGATCTCAAAATGTTTGAGCAGGAAACCTGTTTTTCGTGTATCTTCGCTGACTACCGTATCCACCGCACGTAAAGTATCCAACGCGCGCAGCGAAATATCCCCTAAATTTCCGATTGGTGTGGAAACGATATACAACATGCCCTAATTTAACCACAAAGTGAAAAATCGGGTGTCTTTA
>CAZILY010000277.1:0-2121 GCA_964540175.1 uncultured Pelolinea sp.
TTTTATTAAAGTTTTTTTAATCTGTCAAATTTGCAACTTGTTTTTCAACAACCTCTTTTTTAATAGTTGACAATATTTTAAAATCACATATAATCTAATTCAATTGCGGGCGTAGTTCAATTGGTAGAACATTTCCTTGCCAAGGAAAAGGTTACGAGTTCGAGCCTCGTCGCCCGCTCTGAAAATAATACCGCAAGGTATTTTTTTTACTCCATTCAACAAGATATTTGACAAGGAGTTTAACGCCTTTTATAATATCTATCATCGTATGGCGACGTGGCCAAGTGGGAAGGCATGGGTCTGCAAAACCCTGATCACGGGTTCAAATCCCGTCGTCGCCTCTTATTGAGATAGGATTAAAACCTATCTCTTTTTTCTTACCGAAAATGCTAATTGTCTCGCCTTCCGATCAACCCGTTCATTATACTTATGACCCGCGTGAGCTTTAACCCACCGCCACTCTATGCTGTGCCTGCCAATTTCTTTCGATAATTCTTTCCATAAATCTACGTTGGCAAGTTTTCCTCCCTTTCGCCTCCAATTACGAGATTTCCAGTTTTCCATCCATTCCATAACTCCTTTTTTCAAATACTGGGAGTCTGTATATAGGACAATCGGATTTCTGGTTTCAATGCTTTTCAATGCCTCGATCGCTGCTTTCAATTCCATGCGATTATTTGTGGATGCCGGCGCAGAACCACACAGCATTTTTTCTTCACTGCCCATGATTATCAAAGCTGCCCAACCGCCTGGTCCCGGATTCGAGTCACAGCTTCCGTCTGTATAAATGATAATTGTCTCGATTGTCATTTCCTTTCCCATCGTATTATTCAAACATCCTGATCATACCTTCCGCATCCAATAAAATGGTTGGGATGTTCTCTGAACGCATCGTATACTGGGTTAACTGCCAACCAACATCTTCCAATACTTTATCTATCACATACCATTCTTTATATGAAGGTTCTGCCTGTGCATATGGTAAATATTGCAAACTATCCTTCCAAATAGGGTAAATTTTCGCTTCAACGTCCATTCGTTCGATCACCTCAGCAGACAACGGGAATGTACCCGTTTTCTCCACGAACAATGCCTGGTTTTCAGGTGCCAACATCCATTTAATAAATTCCCATGCGGCAATTGACCGCTCCTCGCTCTTTGTGGTAATCGCGTACGACAATCCTTTAACCATAACAATTGGTTTTCCGAAAGCAGAAGTATACGGAACAAGCATCCAGGTATCATTATTTTCACTATCATTATCGAAATTAATTTGTTTGATAATATCTTCCATTTGTCCACTATAAAAAATGGCCATCCTGTTTGAAAAATAAGAATAGGGTTTTGAAATCCGGCCAGTCCATGCGCAGTCATCCATATACAGGTCATAAAGAAAGGTAAAAGCACTTATATTCTCGGGTTGTGTGAGAATCGGTTGGGAACGTGTATTGATCAAATCCCCACCATTAAAAACTCTCAGCCAGGATAAAAGGGATAAGCTCTCACTATTGAATATCCAACCGCCTGTGCCGTTGTTTTCTGTAACCGTGTCATAAAGGTTCCTTTTTGCAGCAGCACAAGCTTGCTCTGTAAATGCTTCGATAGTCCCGGAGAAATCTTCAAAACCTAGTTCATTTCCCCAAGTTTTATTATAAAAAAGAAATTGTCCGCTTTGGTATGCTGGAACCCCAAATCTTTTTTCATCAAGCACGTCAATATTCCAGAAAATCGGAAAGATTTCCGGCAAGGCCACTTCTGTGGAACCCTCACTATCTAATCTGATAAATAAATCCATCTCTTTAATTGGGTAACCTTCTGAATACCAGGTACGCAGACTTTGGCTGGTGGAAACAATTAGATCTGGTATTTGTTCTTGATTCATGAATGCTTCTGTGAGATCTTCCACAAACACATCCGAGTCAGCATGGGAAATGCTATTTACGGTAATTGACCAGGCATTTTCTTGGTTAAAATTGTCAACCAACTCTTCAACTATTTCTGCAGTCTCACCTGCCCAAGGGTGCCAAAATTCCAACTTTAACCCATGCGGAAATCTTTCACTTAGCAAATCACCATTACTATCTTCTTGAATTTCTTCATCATCGATCTGGTCTGGAGATG
>CAZILY010000278.1:0-2105 GCA_964540175.1 uncultured Pelolinea sp.
GAACAAAGACCAAGAGTGGGATCTCATCATCAAAACCAAAGGAACTTGCCAAAGCAACAATAGATATTCTTAGCTGGCCATCGAGCGAAAAGGGTGAACTTGGCAAACAGGCACGCAGGCGCATCTTAGAAAACTATGATATCAGAATAATTACCCGCCAGTATGAAGATTTATGCAAAACTGTGTTGCTGAACACTTCGGATTGAGCAAACAGCGTTAAAATATAAGGGGTTATATCTGCAGACAATTAAAAACGAAAATTATTTACAGCATGAACGAGGATAAAAACTAAAATATTTTGAAAATCATTCTGTTTGCCAACACTGACTGGTATTTATATAACTACCGTTTACCCTTGGCAGAAGCGCTGCGTGATGAAGGTCATGAAGTGCTGCTGTTGTCGCCATCGGGGAAGTACGCTCAGCGCATCCAGGATGATGGTTTTTCTTGGCAGGCATTTGATTTTTCCCGCCGGGGGATTAATCCATTAAACGAATACCAAACTATTCTCAGGTTAACGCGGGTATACCGCCGTGAAAATCCTGATCTTGTGCATCATTTTACGATTAAATGCGTGCTGTATGGGTCTATCGCTGCGCAGAAAGCAGGGGTCAAACGCGTAATTAATGCAGTTACAGGGTTGGGATATGTATTTACCAACCGAAATTTTTTCACATGGTTGGCTAAACCTGTAGTTGAATTCTTGTATCAGAGGGTGCTAAAAGGATCACAGGTGATCTTTCAGAATCAAAATGATCTAAATTATTTTATTGATAATAATCTGGCATCTGAAAAGCAGTGTGTTCTTATTCCCAGTTCAGGTGTGGATGTGGATAAATTTAAACCAACTTCACATACAAAAGGAATTCCTTTGGTGGTGCTGCCTGCGCGCATGCTGTGGGATAAAGGGGTAAAAGAGTTTGTGGGTGCTGCTGAATTAGTGAAGCAATCTGGAATGAAGGCGCGCTTTGTGCTGGTTGGGGATGTGGACGAGGGCAATCCTTCTTCCATCCCACGCGAACAGCTTCAGAAATGGCAGGACCAGGGGGCGGTTGAATGGTGGGGTTGGCAGGAAAACATGGTTTCTGTTTATCGGCAAGCATCAATTATCTGCCTGCCTTCATATCGTGAAGGGTTAGCGAAAAGTTTAATTGAGGGGGCTGCTTGTGGATGCCCACTGGTGGCCAGCGATATTCCTGGATGTCGAGAGGTGGTGGAAAATGGGCTGAACGGTTTACTAGTTCCGCCGCGTGATGTGCCAGCATTGGCGGAGGCGCTGTTGAATGTATTATCTGATAAAAAACTAATGCTCAGGATGGGCGCTGAAAGCCGTAAGATCGCTGTTAGTAAATACTCTGTTCAAAGAGTCGTTGCTAAAACGATAAGCGTTTATAATAATGAGATAAAATCATTGAGGGACACGTGATGATCCTGGATCAAAATTATTTCGATTTAGCTCTACTGATATTATCCTCATTGCTTGTTGGTTTTATCGTCACCCCCGCAAGCATTTGGTTCGCAAAAAAACTGGATATAATCGATTATCCAGGGCGAACTACCCACCAAATTCATAAGAAGCCCACCCCCCGGGCGGGCGGTATTGCGATCATGCTTTCCCTGTTGATAATGATTTTATTGAATCAGCTTTGGGATCATGCTGAAATTTTATGGGTTTTTATTCCCGCAGTTGTGGTTTTTTCTTTTGGGCTTTGGGATGATAAACATGGTATGAATGCCCCAGCTAAACTTGTTGGACAATTTTTAGCAGTTACTATATTAATATTCTTTGATGTGCGCGTGAAATTTATGGAAAACCAAAGTTTTTTCCTTCAGTTGAATGGCACACTGGCTTATTGGACAGACATACTGATTACCTATTTTTGGATGGTAGGTATTACAAATGCATCCAATATGGTAGATAGCATGGATGGATTGGCTATTGGACTATGCCAGATCATCAGTGCCTTTTTCCTTTTTTTATCGATGGTTTCAGGCCAGTCTTCTCTGGCTTATTTCTCTGCGATCATTTTTGGAATCAGCTTTAGTGCAGCATTTTATAACCGCCGACCTGCAAAAATGTTCTTAGGTGATTCTGGCGCTCAAAG
>CAZILY010000279.1:0-2103 GCA_964540175.1 uncultured Pelolinea sp.
CCAGATCTAATTCTAATTGGCGCCACAAAACCAGGATGGGAGTTGTCTGCCCGGGTTGCACAACGATTAGATATGAGCTGTGCTTCTTGGTGTGTTGATTTTGAATTGGATTCCACAAATCAGCAGTTATTAGCAAAATGCATGATATTCAGCGGCATTGGCTTAAGCACATACCGATTGAAAACAAGACCAGCAATGTTAACTGTTGCGGGTGGAGTTTTTGAGGCAGTTGATCTAGAAGGCAATACGGCGACTTTAACTCCTATTTCTGTGGCCCTCCAAACACCCATGCTGACAGTGATCGAGCATAAAGAGAAAATGACAGCCGGGGAACGCCTTGGAGACGCGCCGGCGATTGTAGATATTGGGCAGGGTTTTAAAGAACGGGATGATGTTAGTATGGCAGAAGAACTCGCAGTTTTATTGGGTGGCCAGGTTTCCTGCTCACGTCCAATATCTTCCGAAAGGGATTGGTTCCCTGAATGGATCGGTTTATCGGGCGCTCAACTTTCACCGGATTTATGTTTCACCGTTGGGACATCTGGTGCTATTCAGCATATGATTGGTATACGAGACGCAAAGATTATTGTTGCTATTAATAATGATGAGTATGCTGGAGTACATCTTCAAGCAGATTATGGCATTGTGGCTGATTTATATGAATTTTTGCCAGCTTTAATTAAGGTGATGAAAACGAGATCGGTTCGTTTAGTTTGATATTGGATCTAAATTATTTCTGTAAGTATTATTTTAGGAGAAAAGAATATGGCAAAGAAAAAGGTTGGAATTGTAGGTGGTGGTATTTTGGGGACCTGCATAGCTTACTTCCTAAGTAAATATCCTGACGCTGATGTGACACTTTTTGAAAAAAACACCATCGGTTCTGGAACTACCGCCAAATCAGCAGCGACTCACTGCCTGGTTGACGATTCACTGGCACAGGAGTTTTGGTCAGTCCGTTTATTTGGCTTTAAGTTCTATACAGATTTGGAGAAAGAAAAACCGGGATCAGCTGGTTTCGAGAAGACAGGAACACTGATTGTTGCCCCTTATCAAGATTATGAGGATTTTGCGCTTCAAGCAGTAGATCTCATATTAGCATCCGGTTACCATGGCGAATATTGGCGCGACCCTGAAAAGATTCACCAAATAATTCCTGATTTGAAGTTAGACGGAATTCTGGGTGCAGGTTGGTGTCCAGATGACGGTTTCTTTGATGCGACGATGATCTCCAATACACTGGCTCGCAAAGCACGCGAAGCAGGAGCAGAAGTGCTTATTGGTACGGAAGTTCAAGAGATCATTATGGAAGGCGGCAAAGTTACTGGAGTCGATACCAATCAGGGACACTTTGATGTGGATGTCCTGGTTGATGCATCTGGCCCATGGACAAGGTTTTTGGCACGAAAGGTTGGGTTGGAGCTTCCTATTTGGCATACCAAGGCTGAGGTCTTTATCCTTGAACCAACAGAAAAATTGGGATACGACTTCCCTGTACTGAAATACCCGCGATTTTATGCCCGTAAGGACAAAGACAATGTGTTTATTTGTAAGGCTCATCTTACAATGGATTTAAATAATCCTGAACATGCAGGTGTTTGGGATCCGGATGATTTACCCCTGACTGGCGGAACGGATCCGTATTTTTGGGATTTTCTCACTGAAGAATTAATGGAACATTATCCGCGTTTGCTTGAATCCACTCTGGCAAATGACTGGGTTGGTTATCGGGCTGAACCGGCAGACTATTTACCGATTCTTGGCGAGTCACCAGTAGAAGGATATTTATTAGCAATTGGAGCAGGTGGAAACGGTGTTATTGAAGGACCGACGATTGGCCGTGACATGGCAAAATATATTATGACTGGTGAGAAATCTTGGTACATACAGCGTCTGCCTTTGAGCCGTTTTGATGAAGAAACTGATGTCCAGATGAGCCAATTACAGAAGTAGTGAGGTCTTGGTGTAATTTGAATAAATAATCTCTTTCTTGAGGTTTGTATGAATTGCCTCATAGAAGAGATTATTTGATAACTTACTACATAGAGAGCATAATCTATTGAATGATATCTGTTATCTTTGATATATAGTGGTGTCATTCTC
>CAZILY010000280.1:0-2090 GCA_964540175.1 uncultured Pelolinea sp.
CCATTGATTGGTCATAACCTTCCCGGCCTTCTCCTAACTTGCGGGCTAAGTGCATTAATTCGCCTAATTTCAACCAATTTTTCTTCTTAAAATTAACGACATCTAGTTTAAGTTGCTCGGCAATTTCCTCTATGAGTACTTCAACGGCAAATTGCTCCTGCATTGCTCCGTAACCCCTGTATGCGCCTGCTGGGGGGGTGTTTGTATATACTACATCGCAAATAAAACGTGAGTTTGGCGCATTGTAAAGAGTTAAACCTTTAAAACCACCCACCATGTTTACTGTTAGAGCGTGTGTACCGTAAGCGCCAGTGTCACCGATTAACCTTAATTCTGCTGCGGTGATTTGTTCGTCTTTAACTCCTAATTTATATCTTATTATTTGTCGATGCCGTGACCGACCACTCGTAAATTCTTGACTGCGTGTGTATTCCATTTTTACCGGACGTCCTGTGGCTATAGTAAGATGGCTGCAAAGATCCTCAAGTAATATTTCTTGTTTTCCGCCAAAGCCACCGCCAATTCTTGGTTTTATCACGCGGATCTGTTTAATAGGTAAACCTATTAATGGGGAAATAATCCGCCGAACATGGAATGGTACCTGAGTGCTTGTCCGAACTACCAGACGGTTATCTTCATCAAAATATGTGATGCAAATGTGTGGTTCCATTTGGGCATGCTGCTGCTTTGGTGTACGATATTCACCCTCAAAAACATTATCTGCTTCTTCAAATGCTTTGTCAGGTTCACCAACTTCCGCTTCAAGGTGATGCACAATATTTCGTGAAGCATCATAGATGCCTTCCGTATCTTCTTCATCGTGAATAACTGGAGCGTTTCCGCTCATCGCCAATTCACAGTCCAGCACATGAGGGAGAATTTCATAATCCACATTAATTAATTGAAGAGCTTTTTCTGCGATTTCCTGAGTTTCAGCGGCAACAATAGCAACACGATCACCGACATGCCGAACTTTAATGTCAAGCGATGTCTGGTCATGCGGTAAAGGTTGGGGAAAACTCTGTCCGCCAGTTGCGTATTTTACACGAGGAAGTTCTTTGTACGTAATTACTGCATGAACACCGGGTAGCATTTTTGCTTCGCTAACATCAATATCTTTTATTAATGCATGCGCGTGCGGACTGGTTAATAAAGCACCGTAAAGCATTCCGCTCGGTTGGACATCATCGGTGAAAACTGGTTTTCCAGTTGCCAGTTTTACACCATCAACCTTTTTAACAGATTTTCCCACCTCTGAAAGTTGTTTCATTCCACTTGGTGTTAATACGAGTGGCAAAAGTGGAGACTTGCTTCCATCTTTACGGTAATATGCTTCTGGAAGGTCAACATCACTAATATTTTTTCCAAACTTTATCTCTGGTGGGATATAAGGAGGAACATCTTCACCACGCATGACTGCAGAAGCTCGAGTGACTGCATCAACTATTCGAACGTAACCAGTGCATCTGCATAAAACCCCGGAAAGGGCTTTTCGGATATCGGATTCTGATGGGTTACTGTTTTTTTGGATAAGGCTTTTTGCTGTTAGGATCTGCGCGGGGGTGCAAAAACCGCATTGTATAGCACCTGTTTCAATAAAAGCAGCTTGAAGTGGATGAAGATTATTGGCATTTCCAATTGATTCAAGTGTTTCAACTGATTTGCCATTGATAGCAGACATTTTTACCAAGCAAGATTTGACGGGCTTATTATTCAATAGAATTGTGCACATTCCACAATCGCCCTGGCCGCCACACCCTGATTTTACGCTCATTAAACCATCGCTTCGAAGGAAATTCATAAGTGTTTCATCAGGATTCACTTCGACTTTTCGGTCTATTCCATTTAGAGTAAAAATTGTTTCAATTTCGTTTTTGTTAGGGCTCATTCTTCTCTCCTTAAATTATTTACGCGAGGAATTATGATAGTCAATAGTTGCTTCAATGATTTTACTATACAAAGAAATTTTCTACGTATAACGATAAAAAAATCCGGTGTTAGCCGGATTTTAGGCGGGAGCGACGGGGTTCGAACCCGCGGTCTCGGCCTTGACAGGGCCGCATGTTAGCCACTACACCACGCCCCCGTGG
>CAZILY010000281.1:0-2088 GCA_964540175.1 uncultured Pelolinea sp.
TCAGCGTTGAACTATCCAAGAGGCGGAGGGCGCTGCGCGAACAGCACCAGGACGAGCTAAGCGGGCTGGTCTCGGAAGCGATCGGGGTGATGCGCGAGGCGATGCGGGAGAACGACATGCTCTTGCGCCTGCGGGCGGCACAGGCGGTGCTGCGCACGGCGAGATTGCAAGCGGCGATGAAGAAAGAAAAACCGCTTTCTAAGGATGAGAGTCTCTTTGAAATTCTCTGCGAAGCATCCCGGTATGTGGGGGAGAAGAAGGGTTATTTTGAACCGAAGGAGCTAGAGAATGGGGATGCCCTTGCTTTTCATGCACCTTGATAGCATTTGGAGATTGGTATAAAAAATCAAAGCTTGGACACATGCATGCTTCACAATCAGTCTTTGATCTCAGGAGGAGAGGCCTTTCAAATCAGTGCTCTAATTTTGAATTTGAAATATCATCAAATTGAATTTCTCGAATCACTTTTTCAATATATCTGTTAGAGATTTCTTCGGAACAGTAAATGCCACCCAAATCCCCATCTTTTTGTTCCTTTGCGATAGACCAATTTTTTGCGATATTGCCTGCGATAACAGATGTTCGGATTTCTTTTTTCTTCAATAAATCTATTGCTTTTTTATAATCAATTTTTAGTCTTTCGATTAGAAATAAAAGATCATAAAAATCTCGATATCTTGCTCGCTGAGATACCGCTCGTAACTTTTCTGCACACATTTCTCGCTGATCCATAACAACGGGGAAAGCATCTACTTTCCAGACATTTTTATATTTGATCTTTACTCCAGGTAAGATAACATTTTGGTGGTAATCAATTTCCAATTTGATATTTCCAGGCTGTCCCAATAAACCCTGATATTGCAAGCGTTCAATTTTAAGGGTGAACTTAGATTGATACGTTTTTTTTGCCCGGAAAATTCCTCCTGCCTCCAAGATAGATACAACTTCATCAAACGATATTTTTGGATCAAGGGATGTGAAGTCAAGGTCTTCCGAAAACCGTTTTTGTTCTATGTAGCAATGATGGAGCGCTGTTCCGCCCTTAAAAATGAGCTTATCTTTGAGTGGAGAATTTTGGATTAGTTTTATTGCAAGCGCCAAGAAATAATCTTTTTCTGCAATTTGCAAGGGATAACGAATAGTTTTTCGATTAATTAGTTCAAGCTGTTGCCTGGTTAGGTTAATGTTGGAGGTATTGTTTGAAGTGTTGGTCATAATATAGTTTCCATTTGTGATTGTATAGATTATTCTCTGAATTGCTAATAGAAGATACGCTTTGCCTATTTTGCACAGCGGAGTGGAGTTTGCCAGAATCCATGCCAACACAATCCAACAAGAACCCTAAAATACGCTGTGTTGTCAGATTGGCTTTATACCCATGTTCGGTTAATCTTTGATGATTAATATCATCCCGAAAAGTACTTAGTTTTTCTAAAACAAGATCGGTCGTATACCGGCTGCGATGAAATTGGACCAGGTCAATTAATGCCTTTTCAATACTGGCAATTTTTACAGATTGGTTATCAATACTATGTTCTTCCCATCCACAGAAGTATTGCTGCTTGGTTTTTATAAAGGTGAAAATATATTTATCAATTGAAGTGGTTTCATACTGTTTCAAAGAAACAGAATTAATATTTGTCAATAATTGATCATATATACCATGAAATTGCAAAGCAGCCTCAAAGGAAATGTAAGCATCCTTGACAAGGATATTTACAATGGCGGTATAAGAAATAGACAATCTCCCCCTGGAGCTAAGATCAGATATGGCAAAAACACCCTTTTTAATACGTTTCAACCATCCTTGGTTCGTTAGCTTATTAATTCGCTTTTTCGAATACTCTCGGTTTTCGTTAAACAAGTCGCTCAATTGGTTAAATGAAACTACTGCACCATATTCGATCAGGGCTGTTTCTAAGACTTCTAATTCAACTTCTGTAAGGGTAATTCTATTCATATACAGATAGTACCATATACCGGGTGCTAAGTATATACAAAAAGAATTGTTCTGATCTGATTGTTTATGGATGCTTTTTAGGCTTCAATGAGAAAATTATAGGATTATTGCAATAGTGTGTGTTCTCA
>CAZILY010000282.1:0-2077 GCA_964540175.1 uncultured Pelolinea sp.
GCATTTCGCCAGCCAAATATGGCTGGTAGGAGGCCATGTCGAAATGCCCATGCCCGGACAGGTTGAATAAGATCACGCGCTTTTCTTCTTTCAGCTTCGCATCCAAGGCCTCATCAATCGCCGCACGGATGGCATGTGCACTTTCGGGCGCAGGCAGGATTCCTTCCGTTCGGGCAAATTGCAGGGCGGCGTCGAAACACGCCAATTGATGGACGGATACCGCTTCGATCAAGCCCGCATTGAATAAGGCCGATAAGCTGGGCGCCATGCCGTGATAGCGCAAACCGCCCGCGTGGATGGTCGGGGGGACAAAGCTATGCCCGAGTGTGTGCATTTTGACCACCGGCGCCATCTTGGCCGTATCGCCATAATCAAAAGCGTAGACGCCCCTGGTTAATGAAGGGACCGCGGTAGGTTCAACAGCTAACAGGCGCGTGCGCTGCCCGTTCTTCAGATTTTCACGCAGGAAGGGATAGGCAATCCCGGCAAAGTTTGAGCCGCCTCCCACACACCCAATGACCACATCTGGATATTCACCAGCCATATCCATCTGCTTGAGGGATTCCTCACCAATCACACTCTGATGCAGCAGGACATGATTGAGTACAGAGCCAAGCCCATATTTCTTCGTCCCACCAGACGCGGCCGCGACCTCGACCGCTTCTGAGATGGCGATGCCCAATGAGCCAGGGCTGTCTGGATCTTCAGCCAACACCGAGCGGCCATAATTGGTTTTCTCGGTGGGGCTGGGGAAAACCCGCGCACCAAACGATTCCATCAAGATGCGGCGGTACGGCTTGAGGCCATAAGAGACTTTGACCATATAGACTTCCAGGTCGAGATCAAAGAAATTGCAGGCCATCGCAAGCGCGGACCCCCACTGCCCCGCCCCAGTTTCGGTCGTCATCGCCTTTACTCCAGCAACTTTGTTATAAAAGGCCTGCGGTACAGCGGTATTCGGCTTATGGCTGCCAGAAGGAGACGCGCCTTCGTATTTAAAGTAGATATGCGCGGGGGTATCGAGCGCCTTTTCCAGCCGCCGCGCACGAATGAGCGGAGTTGGGCGCCACAGTTTGTAGATCTCGCGCACTTCTTCGGGAATATCAATATACCGCTCGCTGCTCATCTCCTGGAGGATCAATTCCATTGGAAAGAGAACCGATAGAAATTCAGGCGTGATGGGCTCTAAGGTCTGCGGATTGAGCACCGGCGCAGGCGGGATGGGGCTATCTGCTAAAATGTTGTACCACTGCTTGGGCAGGTCAGTTTCGTTCAGGATAAATCGGGTTTGTTCAGACATGGGTTTCTCCTTATTTGTCATTTTTTAATGGTTGATTTGTGGATCAATTAGCGCGGCAGCCCTTCAAGGCGGATGGAAAATAATGTAAAATGCCATTTATTCCTCCTGCAGCTGGCGACAGATAATCCCAGCAATATTTTTAATCAGACCATTTTTCCGCATCAGATAGGCTGCCTTTTTGAGCGCTGCAATTATTTTGACCCTGGTTTGAGCAATCATGCTGTTCTCCTTTTGTTTCCCACCTCCCTGCCAACTTCCTTATTAAGTGCTGTGCAAGGAGAGGTTGGGCACTGGTTAAATAAAAATCACATTCATCCCAACCTGGGACGAACGTGATGTCCGTGGTGCCACCCATCTTAAGCGGCTGTCAATAAAAAAATCCCCGGTGATACGCACGGGGGAAAGCCAGCTTCACTTTTTTCGGGCACGGCTGCTGTTCTCTGAACACCAACTTATACCCTAGCCCTGTAACGGGGGTAGTCCGGGCACGGTTATTCATTCTCTGCAGCAGAGGCATTTGCCCCGCGCGAATTTTCACCTGCCAGCTCGGAGGGCCATTCGACGCTATCGTTTCGGGCAGGGCTTCCACCAACCGCCTGCTCTCTGTGCCGTCGTGCAGCGCGTACTCGTCCTCTTCACAGCTTTTTATGATATTGGTACTAATTATATCTAGAATTGAGATTGGGTCAAGCAGCAGTTACTGAAGTTTTATGCACATTGATGGTGCACCAAGCCGTAGATGCTCAGCTTCCCCTCATGTGAAAGGTTCGGATGACA
>CAZILY010000283.1:0-2077 GCA_964540175.1 uncultured Pelolinea sp.
TGCTGAAACACGACGAAAAAGTTGAGCAGCAGGATGTGCTCAGTTTTATTGTGTGGGCGGTAATCTGATTGCCCGGGCCCTGCCTGAGAGCATAGTAGTCATTCAGCATACATCAAGCTTACCTTTGAATCTATATAGGAGTCCAGTAAATCACTGGGCTTTTATCTTGCGAAACCATTTAACCTGCCTTGCGTACATCAATATGAATAAGTAATTATATTTATCCTAATGGAGGATCTAATGCCTGAAGAAAATAATTTTGAAAAAGATGAAAATGAAATAATGAAGCGTGGTAAGAAAACAAAAGATGATGTATTAAGTGCTGTTACCTGGGCATTTATATTAATATGGGCGGGAATTGTATTTTTAGCAGCTAACCTGGGATGGTTTGCTGCACTTGGATTTAATATAGATACCAACTGGGCATTTCATTCATTTAGTGACTGGCATAACTTCGGGGTATGGAATCTCGTTGCACTTGGTGCAGGCGGGATCGTTCTGATTGAATTTTTTGTCCGATTACTTGTGCCGAAATTTCGCCAACATATAGCTGGTTCATTGATTGGCTCAGCAGTTTTAATTGGAATTGGATTAGGTGGGTGGCTCAACTGGGATTATTTATGGCCGATTTTTCTAATCGCGGTAGGTGTCAATGCGCTCGTTGCAGGGTTAAAGAGCAGATAATATTGAAAAAAATTAAAACAGAAGGCACAATAAATGGTCCTGAATGAACAGGACACAATATAAAAACACCTCCCGTATCTATTCCACGGGAGGTGTTTTTTCTTCACACGTCAGTGTTTAATGGTTTGTATTCCTCATCAGATCTCACGGAAAGGACTGCCAGCAACCAGCAAACATGCTGATCGTTTCAAGGTGGATATCTTTTCCCCGTTCGGAAAACCGGGTTATCTGAATAAGCCGTTCCGATAAAATTTATCGAGCTGCTTTCTGATTTTCCAATAATCGATACCAAGGGGGCATCAGTCGTGGTTTACTTTTTTGTATGCTGGCTTGCACATCCTTTTGGTTTATTAAAATTTCTCTCGTAAAAATGGGATAACTACAATATTAATTGGTTGCTGAAAAATATTTGATAACTTGATGAAAAAAGGGGTTTGAGAGGGATCAGGAATACAGCCTGGCGCGTTTATCGTAGGTTAATAGCCGATCAATAAATGCGGATTGATTAGCCTGATGTTTAGGTTGTTCGCGCATGACGATGCCTATCATTGTTGCGCCGGTTCGCTGGATTTTATCAATGATTGCGCGGGATGTGTCCGTCTTGTTATACCCCGGATGAATGAGAAGGACCACGCCGTCAACTTGAGCCGCTAACGAAGTTGCTTCCGAGAAAAAGAAAGGGGGGCCATGAATGATGATCTTGTCAAATTTTTCTTTCAAAATTTGCATAGATTCTTTCATTTTTTTGGAATTGAATATATCTAAACAGTTAGTAGGAAGCCTGCCGCTTGTTAGGATAGACAAGTAGTTCTCTTCACGATTATGCATAACTGCTAATGGTGACCGATGATTCTGCAAAATATCGCTTAACCCCACCCTGTTCGGAAGCTGAAAGAGGGTATGAATGATTGGCCTGCGAAGATTCGCATCTAACAAGGCTACCCTTTTTCCATTCTGGGCTATCATCACAGCCAGATCCGCAGCAACAGAACTGTTGTCGGTAAATGAGCGCGTATTAGTGACTAAGATGGTTTTAATCGATTTAATTTTCTGCGTTTGTTCCATAAAGCAGCCTCAAAGACTGTGTAATTTAAACTGCTCCATCCGAAAAATCTTTGGTTGGAATCCAACCTTGGATGAAATTGAAAAATATTTTAGAGACTTATATTTGAGCGAGCTGTGATGCAAAATCTGCTAGAGACAAGCCCTTTAATGATGAAAGTTCGCTTTTTTCTTTCGATGAAAGATTAAAAGACTCACCATTAAATCCACGTGATACTGCTTGGCTGGGATCATTGAGGAGCATTTCTCGGAACTTTTGATTTATGACCGCCGCGCTGAGAATTCGGCTGAATTCAGGATGCATTTTTCGCAAATCTTGATGTGCATTTAT
>CAZILY010000284.1:0-2058 GCA_964540175.1 uncultured Pelolinea sp.
TTCCCGATACTTTGCTCCGAGGGTTGGCATTGAGGAGGATCCGGTGACGGGTTCGGCGCACTGCAGCCTGGGCCCGTATTGGGGAAAAATACTCAATAAAAAAAATATGCGCGCAAACAAGTATCCAATCGCGGGGGTGAGCTTTGGATTCGGATAGAAAGTGGGCGTACGTTTATCCGCGGACAGGCGGTGACAATTTTTTCAGGAAAAATTCACATCTGATTTTCTTAAAAAGTGATCGATATTTCATGGTCGTATAGTCAGCGTTACAAAATCTAATCAGGGATGGGTTAGAAAAAAAGTTTATGAAACTGAA
This sequence comes from uncultured Pelolinea sp., assembly GCA_964540175.1. Classification (GTDB taxonomy): domain Bacteria; phylum Chloroflexota; class Anaerolineae; order Anaerolineales; family Anaerolineaceae; genus Pelolinea. Next base: position 317 of record CAZILY010000284.1, read on the forward strand.
AAATAATAATTTTTTATTTTTTAGTTTTTAACATAGTTCCACTTAATTTTTCAATCACTCCGATAACTGCTGAATTGTCATGTTCCCCCATGCCCATTTCCAACATGGCACTGAATAATTGAGTGGTTGTGGCCGTAAGGGGTAATGGAATCCCGTATTCTCGCGCGGTATCCATCACTATATTGAGATCTTTTGATTGCATGTATGCTTTAAATCCGGGTTCGCGAATGCCATCAAAAAGACGCTGTGGTTTATTATCAAGGGCCCAGCATTGGGCAGCCCCGCCACGAATGGCATCGACCACTTTAGCAGGATCGGCACCCGCCTTTTGGGCGAGAATTAGCAGTTCTCCCATCGCGACCATCTGGGCGGCGACCATGATCTGGTTGGCTGCTTTGGCAATTTGGCCGGCACCACTCTCACCAACATGGGTAATTGTTTTTCCCATTGAATCAAAGATTGGCAGTACGGTTTCAACAGCGTTCTTTGGACCCCCCACCATTATTGCTAAAGTTCCTTTTTGGGCACCAATGTCCCCCCCGCTTACGGGTGCGTCTAGGCAAGCTACGCCTAATTTACCGAGTTTATCAGCGATCATTCTGGCTGTGGCTGGTTTGATAGTTGAGTTGTCAACAAAAATAAGCCCCTTGTGTGCTCCCTCAATAACCCCGTTCTTTCCCAAAGCGACTTTTTCAACATCTGGTGAATCTGGCAAGTTTGTAAAGATGACATCAACCTGTCGGGCAACATGTGCGGGATTTTCAGCAGGAACAGCGCCTTCCTTTACCAGTTCATTTACAGAACCCTGGCTGCGGTTGTGCACAACCAAGGGGTATCCAGCGCGGAGAATATTTCTTGCAATTGGTTTCCCCATTAACCCTAATCCAATATAGCCAACTTTTAACATTTTTTATCCTTTTTAAATTCAATTCTGTGAAGTTTCGGTTCTGATAATAAGAAAATATTATCACAAGGTACAATTCTGGGCGAGGTATTGTACATGGCACACACGCATGACCACAATGAAGACAACTTAAAACTCGCATTCTTCCTGAATTTTGGTTTCGCGATTGCGGAAATTATCGGGGGAATTTATACTAACAGTATCGCGATCATGGCGGATGCCTTGCATGACCTGGGGGATAGCGCATCCTTAGCACTATCATGGCGGCTGGAGAAATTGTCGGAAAAAGGGGGAGATGAAAAATATTCCTATGGGTATAAACGGTTCTCGCTCTTGAGTGCATTGGTGAGTGCGCTTATTCTCATTACCGGGGCGATCATCGTTATCATAGAAGCGGTCAAACGACTTCAGAATCCACAGCCAACAGATGCACGTGGTATGTTGGTCTTTGCGATTTTTGGAATAGTAATTAATGGATTTGCTGCTTATCGAGCTGGAAAAGGGAAGAACATGAACAGCCGAATGATCTATTGGCATTTATTAGAAGATGCAATGGGATGGGTGGCAGTTCTGATCGTTAGTTTGGTCTTATTGGTCAAGGATATCTATATTCTTGACCCGATCTTGTCGCTTCTTGTATCTGGGTTTGTGCTTTTTAACGTTGCCATGAATATAAAAAAGACCATTAACTTGTTTCTTCAAGGTGTACCAGAATCTATTCGGATATCTGAGATTGAAGCGGTGATCTTGAAAATGGAGAAGGTAAAAGACATGCACCATACCCATATTTGGTCTCTTGATGGCGAGCACCATGTTCTAACAACACATATCGTTCTGT
>CAZILY010000285.1:0-2046 GCA_964540175.1 uncultured Pelolinea sp.
TACACCTTTGATGTGGCTTTCACTTCTGTGCTCAAGCGTGCGATCCTAACACTATGGATTGTTTTGGAAGATATGGATTTGACGTGGATCCCGGTAGAGCGCTCCTGGCGCCTGAACGAAAGAATGTACGGGGACTTGCAGGGATTGAATAAGGCGGAAACAGCAGAAAAGTTGGGAGCGGAGCAGGTGCATATTTGGCGGCGCAGTTATGATACACCACCACCCGAGATGGCGCGTGACGATGACCGTCATCCCAGTAAGGACCGCCGCTACGCGGATATGCCGATTGATGAGGTGCCGGGTACGGAATGTCTGAAGGACACCGTTGAGCGATTTTTGCCGTATTGGATTGATGCCATTGTTCCGACTATCAAGGCGGGTAAACGGGTTATTATCGCCGCACATGGTAACTCACTGCGCGCGCTTGTTAAATATCTGGATAATATCTCTGACGAGGAGATTCCAGGGCTGAATATCCCTACTGGCATACCACTGGTATATGAACTGGATGAGGATTTGCATCCCATTAAGCATTATTACCTGGGCGATCAGGATGCGGTCAATGCCGCTATCAATGTGGTGGCAAACCAGGCCAAAAAGAAATAAGATCGCAAAGACATCCTTACTCGGGGTGTCTTTGTATTTAATCAAGCAAGATATATTTCTTGATCTGGGTCAGGAAGAAGTTATTCGATAAAATAATATTTTAAATAGTGTAAATTTCAGATGTTCTGTATAAGATACAGGATTGGATAATGGCGTAAAATAGAGGCAGAATGAAAACAGTAGACGAAATCAAACAACGGATCGAACAGATCAGAAAAGGAATACCGGAGGACGTGGAGATTTTGTGTGCCTCCAAGACGCGCACATTGGAAGAAGTGCGTGCTGCGCAGGAGGCAGGGTTGTTTACTTTTGGGCATAACTATGTGCAGGAAGCGCGGGCGATGATCCCTTTGGCTGACTTTGATGCAAAATGGCACATGATCGGGCACCTGCAGCGTAATAAAGCACGTTTGGCAGTGGAGTTATTTGATATGGTGGAAACGCTCGATTCCCTGCGCCTGGCGAAAGAACTGGAAAAACGTTGTGCGGAGATTGGGAAAAAAATGCCGGTGTTGATCGAGGTGAACAGCGGGCGCGAGGAGAATAAAACCGGTCTGGTGCCGGAGGACGTGGAAACTCTGGTGGCGTGGCTCAGTCAGCAAACATATCTGCACCTGGTGGGGTTGATGACAATGGGACCGCTGACCGGGAACCCGGAACTTTCGAGACCGTATCATAAGAAAACACGGCGGTTATTTGAGGAAATCCAGCGGCAGCAGCTTCCAAATGTAGAAATGCGTGTGTTATCAATGGGCATGAGCAACAGTTATAAAGTGGCGATTGAAGAAGGGGCAAATCTGGTGCGGCTGGGTACGCTCATTTTTGGTCCGCGCGGAAGCTAATATGATAAAATATATCTAAATTATACAATATAGAATCTTTAAAATATTTTCTGATATTTTCCTCCCAGGTATTAACCAGCCGGTTATCCTATATTATAATTTGTCCGGCTTACGTACATTAAAGGTGCAAAATATCACTCGCAAAAAGGATTAACGGATAGTAAAATATATATATGGACAATATTCAGGTGCTTGTTGAATTTACCGGCATCTCCCGCATGTTAACGGGGAAAATGGAATACCAGCTTCCCCTCGCGGATGGAGCTGTGATGATGGATGTTGTGCGCGCGATTGGCCGTAAGTTTCCCCCTTTATTGGGAGAAGTGATCGAAAAAGATGGGGAGACACTTATCCCCACGAATCTGTTCAGTGTAAATGGAAAACAGATCCTGAATGAGAAACAACTGCATTACCAGCCGAAAGACGGCGATCGATTGATCTTATTGTCATTATTAGCCGGCGGATAACGCCGGGTAAATTCATACTTGCGAGGAGAGAAAAGTATGTTTGGATACAGTGGAAAGATTCTGCATATTGATCTGATTGAACGGAAAACCTGGGTTGAAGAGAAATCTGAAGATTGGTATAAGATATGGAT
>CAZILY010000286.1:0-2044 GCA_964540175.1 uncultured Pelolinea sp.
GGAGTTGATCTTTAAAATGGCATTCGATGAGCAGTAAAACATAAGCAGTGTATGGAAGGGCAAATTCGTCTGATAATGGTGCTTTATTCCGGATAACAATGTCCTTGTTACCCCTTAAAATTGAAGCGCGCGCAAAGGCTGCATCGTCAAGATACATTCTTACAAGAGGGCCGGTTCTGTTTTTTCCAGCACCAAAAGTGCCGATGAGAAATTTCTCAATTAGATCATTGCTGAAGGTTTTCCCCAAAGTTCTCCTACCCTCTGAAAAGACCTGGTGCCAAGCTTTCGCACCAGTATCCGGGCGACTTAAATGCATATGGGCAAGCCACTGGGTGATCGTTTCGCCCATAAGAAGATCTTCTAAATAGACAATCCTCCCAAAATCCGTAAGTTGAGGTTCTTTCACCGCACCTTTTAATGGCTGATTGAGTGTTATTAACCCCATTCCCCTGGCATAATCCAGTATAGCTGGGACTTTGCCATTTGATTTTCCCATAGGGATTCCTGTGGCTCCGGCAATGGCTTGATAATCGCCCGATTTACCTTCAGCTGCATAACGCAGTAATGTTGATATTAGTCTTCTTTCCGGTATAAATGTTTTGTGGAAATTGATCGGTAAAGCCACTATAAATAATGTCCTTTATCAAATTTTATTTATCGAAACGCTCCTCTAGGGACTCAATGCGTATTTTGAAAGCCTTTGATTCTAGTTTGCCCTGGGGATTCATGGAAGGCCCTAAAGAATAACACTCTCCTTTTTTTAGAGCTGCGAGACGAGACATCCATATATCTGATTTATCAGCAAATGTATTCTCTAATATCTGAGCGTAACTCTTGAGTTCTGTATCTGCCGGTCTGAAAAATAATTTATGTGAAGCTTGAAATAGTCTATCTTTTTCTTCCTTATCCAAATTACTTAATGTTTGCGTTGCCAAAATCAAAGAGATTCCAAATTTACGTCCTTCAGTTAAGAACTTTCCAAGAGGGCTCTCTAGGCGATGATCAAGGTTTTGTATTTCATCTAAGACGATTACCCGCGGGTGTTCTTGGCTTCCACGACCTCGATAGAACCAATATAAATCGATGAGAGAAAACTCAGTTATAAGTTGTGCGGCATCTTTTGAGAAACCGGCAAGTTGCAGGATATGGCATCGTGATTGGTCATCATTGAATAGTTTTTCCCAGCTTTCAGGATCTTCCGTACCGAATGGTTTCATATCGACAAAGGGCTGTATTTTACTTATCACACTTGTTGCTGCGGGATTGTCCTCTGCGACTTTTTTTAATTCTTCAAGCAATTGACTGAGCGTAACGCGGTCCCCTAGGGTTTCAATACAGTTTTTGATTGCACTGTAAAGCGAGGACTTCTGTTGATCGCCAAAGCTGTAAACTTCTGAGAAGACGCCAGCGATTCTTTGTGCCGTATTAGAAGGATCTTCGGGGATTCGTAGATCATCGAAAATATCACTCTGTTGCCTGAATGGGTTAATCGGAACTGGTGCAAGGCGCACAATATGCTGCGCTGGTTGCAGTGTTGATTTTGTGGTAGGTTCCAACTGCTTATCATGAAAACCATTCGTATAATCAACAATTAAAGAATTCTGGCATGACTGTCCCAATTCGCAAATTAACGCCTGAATCGCGTAAGTTTTACCCATACCCGAAGTGCCAAATATCAACATATGCCTATTGGCAAGTTCCTGATGACCAAACTCCCAATAAACCTGCCTTCCGCTTTGTGTGCCGATACCTAAAAAAATACGATCCGGCATTTTTTTTATGATACCGGGAATGCGATTTGAGCTTATGTCAGCTTTCTCAGAATCTAAAGAGCTGTCTTGTATCGTGGTTTCCTTTTGCGCGTTATTCGATAAATACCCGTCTGCATCATCGTCACCTTTATGAATTTCATGTTCGTTAATATCGCTATCAAGGACAAAATCAGGGATTGATGAGAAAATAAGGCCTTCCTGTCCCAAAGGAAGGGTTGCTTGTATATCCTCGGTGCAGAGAGCTTTGATAAAGTTACGCCCCGCCTGAATAA
>CAZILY010000287.1:0-2028 GCA_964540175.1 uncultured Pelolinea sp.
CGAATGGGGCAACCAGTGCTGATCATGGGTTCCACCTTATCGGAATTCTGGAAAACTATACGAGTTCGGGTAAAGATGTGTATTTGGTAAAAGACTCCAGCGCAAGCTCCAGAAATGTTGGGGAGGAAAGTGATAATTTCGGATACTATTTCTTTCACGAAGACTATATAAAATTGAAAGTAACCAGCATTACAATTCATCGGGATGCCGTTAATGATTTATTCAAAAAATTATGAAAAAGATTATCTGGGTGGCTGCATTATGCTTGATTATTGCACCTTCAAATGCCCAACAGAACAAAGGCGATAACACCTTAATATCTATTGATTTCGAGAATAAAAATACATTGAAAAACCTATCCGGTTTCGTCGGAAGGGATTCCGTTGTTGAAGGAATTAAGGGTGAAGCAAGATATTTTTCCGGATCTGCTGAGGATTATAATCATATCCTGATCAATAAGAATGAATCCTTATCCTCACTGTGGAAAGAAAAAGACTTTTCTGTGGAGATTTGGGTCCAAACCACTTCAAAAAATGATGAGTTTCAGGTAATCGCCAGCAACAAGGATTGGAATGCAGGTGATATCAAAGATTATACAGACAATCGCTATGCAGGATTGAGCAGGATAAGCGGCCTCAACAAAGGATGGGCAATTATTTGCCAGCCTGATGGCAGCTGGGCCTGGAATATAGGTAATGGGAAGCATGATGGAAAAGAAGACAGGGTTGAGAGTTTTAGAAAAGATTACAGGCCCACCGCACCACGACAAAAAATAAATGATGGTGAATGGCATCATTTATTTTTTACCATCTCTCGTGAAGCCAATGAGGCACGGATCTATTTTGATGGATTGAATGTTGCAATCTATTATATGGGGCCGGTGAAAGATTTGGACTCCGGGTTACCGGTAGGATTGGCAACTGATGCACTGGCAAACAAGCCTGAGTTATCTTTTGATGGTGCTCTGGATGAATTTAACATTTACGATTATGTATTAAGTTCGGAGGATGTAGCCAGGAGATACGAAAGTTTTGTTCCAGTTGCGAATATTCCTCGTGCACCAAATGGGCATATCGGGAAATTAAATCTTTTACAATGGAATATCTGGCATGGAGGACGCAGACGAGGAAAAGAAATAGGGCCTCAGCAAGTAATTGATTTTATCAAAGAAACCAATACGGATATTGTGACAATGCAGGAAACATATGGTTCGGGCCCACTGATTGCCGATGCTCTGGGATATTATTACTATTTGTCCAGTGCCAATATTTCAATTATGAGCAGATTCCCGATTGAGAAAACCTGGGTTGAGTACCATGAATTATGGACTGGCATTGCCACAATTCAGTTAAGTGAAAATCAAAGAATTAATCTGGCGAGTATATGGCTTCATTACCTTCCCGGCTGGAGCAGTGATAGTCGTGAACCGGATGCTACACCTGAAAAACTAATTGCAGGAGAAGCAAAAAATCGTCACAAGGAGATAAAAATAATACTGACAAAGTTGAAGCCACATATAGATATGGCCGATGATATTCCATTTATTTTCGGAGGTGATTTTAATAGCCCCTCACACCTTGATTGGGTAGAATCAAAAAAAGAATGGCATAACAATCTGGTTGTTGATTGGCCAGTAAGTATTGAAATGAAGAATGCCGGATTTAAAGATTCATTTAGGGAGATACATCCTGATCTGGATTACTCTTCAGCTTCTATCTCAGCCGAAAGACTCTCATGGCGAATTGACTATATCTATTACAAAGGAGCAAAATTGAAAGCTATAAAGTCTGATATGCAGTTCAAATATAAAGGGATATGGCCCAGTGATCATCCGGCGCTTTTCACTACACTTTCTATTGATGAATAATATCTTTAAAATACAATTTCATTAAATTCTTAATGCAGAATTTTTGATAAAATATATCTAAAAATGTCCTTGAAATAGAGAGTTTATCCAATTAAATAAGACTCGTGAGAATTATTTCATTTATCTATTAAGGCACAGAAAGTGCAATCCTTCATTTTTAA
>CAZILY010000288.1:0-1993 GCA_964540175.1 uncultured Pelolinea sp.
TTTATTGGGAAGGATAATATTCCTTTTCATGCCATCATCTGGCCGGCAGAATTGGCTGGCGCGGGCGGTACATTTGATGCTTGCTATGGAAGTGGAAAAGAAGAACCTTTTGTGCTGCCATATGATGTGCCAGCCAATGAATTCTTGAATTTAGAAGGCCAGAAGATCTCCGGCAGCAGGAACTGGGCTGTCTGGGGATTGGATTTCCTGAACCGCTATGATCCTGACCCACTCAGATATTATCTGACATCGATCATGCCTGAAACACGGGATGCGGATTGGGATTGGGAAGAGTTTTATCATCACAATAATGACGAATTGGTTGCGACGTGGGGCAACCTGGTGAACAGGGTCCTTTCTTTTGCTTATAAATATTGGGAAGGGGTGGTGCCTGAACCAGGTGTTCTGGCTGACGAAGATAAAGCCCTTTTGGATGAAGTAGAAAAAGGATTTGAGACTGTCGGCAGCGAACTTGAAGCAGTCCGGCTCCGCTCCGCGTTGAACGAAGCGATGCGTTTGGCTTCTGAGGTGAATAAATACCTGGACAAATCCGCTCCCTGGAAAATGGTGAAAACGGATAAGAACCAGGCAGGACGGGCAATCTATGTGGCAATAAAGGCGATTGATTCGCTGAAAGTGCTGTTTGCCCCATTTTTGCCGTTTACAAGCCAGAAATTGCATCAGTTCTTGGGATATGATGGGCAGCTCTTCGGAAACCAGTACACGAAATCTTTTGAAGATGCGGTTGGGGAACACAGTGCACTGCTATATGATCCTTCAAATGCCGTTGGAAAATGGGAGAAAAGCGAACTTAATCCCGGACATAAGTTTCTTAAACCAGAGCCCCTGTTTATCAAGCTGGATAAAAGCATCGTGGAAGAAGAACGTGGACGATTGGGAAAATAAAACTTTTTTCTCCAGAAGCGAATGATTAAGAGACAAGTTATTCCAGTTAATTTAGAGTTGCCCATATAATTGCAGTATGGATGCAGAAAAGAAACTTCTGAAAGCCATCGCATCGCAGTTGAAAGCAAACAATTTATTTCTCGCTACCGCGGAATCCTGTACCGGCGGGCTGCTCGGCCACCTTATTACGAACCTGCCTGGCTCATCCGATTATTACCTTGGAGGCCAGATCGTTTACTCAAATTATGCAAAACAGCTCTGGCTCCATGTCCCCGCTGAAATTTTAGATACATTCGGAGCTGTCAGCAGGGAAACTGTGCTTGCTATGGCGTACGGCATCCGCAGGGCATTTGCGGAAAAGGCGGATCTCAAAAAAATGGTCGGTTTTTCCATCTCAGGCATCGCTGGACCGGCAGGTGGTACACCCGCTAAACCCATTGGCACAGTATGGATGGCTATCAGCACACATATCCATGAGCGTGCCTATTGCTTCCAATTTGATGGCTCACGCGAAGAAATTAAACATCAGTCCGCCCTGCAAGCGCTCCGCATTATCAGCAAGGATATCACGGAGGTATAAGAAAAGATCTTCGTTCCGGTCGCTGCCTTAACCCCGCAATCAAATACTTTATCTCGGGATTATTGATGGCAAGGGTAGTGGGTTTTCCGATCAGATGGTTAAAAGGGCTGGTTGAAAAGTCGATGTTATTGCCTAGATTTGGATGCGCTGGCCCTATGGTAAAATGGCTTTAATTGATGTTACTGTAAATTTGTTTTAAATTCTCAAAAAGAGGAGGTACTCACACATAAAAATAATTTACCAGACTTTACACGATTAAATATTTTAATCAACTAATTAAAAGGAGAAATATAGATGAAAAAACTTACCAAAGTTTTAATAGGGATGCTGGTGGTTGTGCTCGTTTTTGCTGCCTGCACACCCGCAGCGGTTGAAGAAGTAGAAGAAATAGTTGAGGAAGCAGTAGAAGAAGTAGAAGCAGTGGTAGAGGAAGTGGTCGAAGAGCTCGAGGAAACAGATAAGCTCGTGGTTTACTCTCCCAACAGTGAAGGTCTTCTTAATGCTACA
>CAZILY010000289.1:0-1986 GCA_964540175.1 uncultured Pelolinea sp.
CCTGGCCTTTCCCGGTTAGAATTTCACGCATTCGACGTACTGCCGCTTGTGGGTTTGAAAGGAAATCAGCAATAAAATGGATGATCAGCGCCACGTCAGTAGCCACAAGTTTTTCAGTCTTATTGAGTTTTCCCGAGGAGACAGTGCTTCCCACAAATACCCAGAGTGGTTTTTCCAGGTTGAACGAGTTAAAATCCCTTGCTTTTTCTTCGTAAATCCGGAGCTGCTGATAAAACTTGAGAAGGCACGCGGTCATATATACCGATAGGGCTTCTTCAAAAGATTCCGGAATATTGAGGATTTGATAATCCTTCCCAAAGCCATCCTCATAAAACCAGCGGTAGGAATAGTCGAAAATGACCGCTTTCGCATAGCTGTTCTCAAATCTGGCGTTGCCCGAGGCCCTTACTGCTTGTTCAAAGGTAGCTGAGTATTCAAAGGTGAAACCTCTGGCACAAAGGTTACTACGCCGGGTAAACCAGACACCTTCTTCCTTGCCGCTCATACCCCGATGGCCTTCATCCACCAGCAGTAGGTTCTGGTCACCCAGACTCCGGGTAGCGATAGTGTTTGGGCCTTCCCGGTCGGCCAATTTGGTAATTTCCAGTACATCGACTCGATTTAATCCACGGGCTTGTGTGAACAGATTATGACCTTCTCTCGCGAAATGGGCGGAGGCAATATCACTTTCCCTGAATTCGGCAATGTGCTGCTCACTAAGTCTTTCATTTGGTGTAATCAAAATGACACGGGACAAATCTTTGTCCTTACCGTGTTTCTCAGTATAATGCCGGTACTGCAACAGGTTGACATGCATAAGCAAAGTTTTACCGCTGCCGGTGGCGTTCTGCAGACAGAGTTTATTCAGGTCATCTTCTTCATAATAGGGAACATCAGCATAATCTATCCAGTGTCGGTTGAATCGTTCTGCAAAATCATTAAGCTCCGCTATCAATCTTTCTCGGTCGCCGAAGAATCGGTCCAGGTAGATTTCAACAAAGAGCAGGCTCAACCATTGAAAGTATTTCCACACTATCGGCCGATGGCGTTTTTCATTGATGGTCTGAGTATGCCGAACAATGTTCTCTTCGTATGTTAAGAGTTGTTCCTTGCTTAGTTTCCGATCCCCCTCACTCCAGAATAGATCGCTATTTACCAGATTGTGATAAAAATTGTGAATATTGTCCGCGTCCAACCCTTCCATCCGCGTATCACGAATCGGCTCGGCCAGCTTATGGAACTGGCGGATCACCTTGCCATCATTCCTCTGCTCTATCAGGGGGTCGATACCAAACAGACTGATAAGCCACTGATTGAGCAACAGCTTATCCATAAATTTATGTTGCCTGGGGCCTCTCGATTTACGCCTGGCCATGATTGTCCTTCTTCTGTGTAGTTGATTCGATCTGTTTCAATTTTTTTTCGGCTTCGATGAAATGCTCTTCCACTCTGGTCGGCTGCGATAACCGCGCTTTCTTAAAGATCTGATACTCATTATGCGCTTTTTGCAGGGCGGAATTGTGGCTGATTTTTCCCGCGTGGGTGAGGATGTCCCGTCCGGAGAGTCTCAGGAAATCATCCAACTTTTCAATCCAATCCCGCATGATCATGGGATTTCGATTCTTAGCCTGAAGTTCGGCAAATTCCAGATACATGGTTACAATGCGGTTAAGGATATCCAGTTCTTCTTCTGCCAGATAATTCTTGGCGATTTCAGTTTCACTTTTTCGGATTTTTGCCCCAACCCAGTTGGTCATGCCCATATTGGGCCTTGCGGCATTGGCGCGACCATAAATGATTTCGGCTGCTGTCTGACCATGTGCCGCCCAGTGCATCTTATTCTGAATGACCTTGAAAAATTCTCTGGACATATCTACATTGGGGTCATAGTCGATACTGATGGCGTAAATATCAAGCACCTTGCGCCAGAATATCTTCTCTGAAGATCGAATATCTCTGATGCGAGCCAACAGTTCATCAAAATAG
>CAZILY010000290.1:0-1971 GCA_964540175.1 uncultured Pelolinea sp.
GCGACTGCTGCTGATCAGGTCTTCTGTAATCTCTGAGCTATCGGGCTCCACAACATCTTCTGAATTATAAAGAATGACGCGCGATCCTGAAGGAATATCCACTAAAATGATCGAATGGAAAGGTTTAGCCCCGTTCGAATATTGAATGAGCGAGATGTCCACCCCTTCCCGTTCCAATTCTTGAAGAGAATATAAAGATAATTCATCATCGCCCAGTCGACCACAATAAGCTGATTTTGCACCCTGGCGAACTGCAGTGACCAGCGCGGTTGCTGTCAATCCCCCGCCCTGGCGTTGTTTCATTTTTATAGGTATTTTTTCATTTAACTTAGGGTAGTGATCTATATATAAAAGATCATCTACAGTTAAGGCTCCAAGACCGATGATATCCCAACGTTTATCCATAAGTCACCGAAATAATCAAAAAGAGATGATTTCCACGCAGTTTGATGCAGGAATGAAAATTACAAATATTGTCTATACTCCCAATAAAATGTGGCATACTTTATCCTGATCTTATATGTTGTCCCAGTCTGGTTGATAATCAACCGTCGGATGAAACGCCATTATAATATGAGTAGATAAAAAAGACCTAAATATTGGAAACGATTACAAAACTGTTGTTGTAATTATAGCATTATTATCGTTGATTTATTCATAGAGCACAGGACTATTGAAAAATTAACAACCGCCATATATAGGTAAAAAAGATAAAAATCCACGAAAACTACCACCTGTGCGGGTATATCAGGTTTTTGGTAGAGCAGGGGACTCATAAGCCCTTGGTCGTGGGTTCAAACCCCACCCTCGCCACTTTCCATTTAAATGACAGATGAAAGTGGCTTTGGAACACACCACTGGAGTATTCCAAACCCTCGCCATCTTTTATTTATAGAATGATAGGAGGATTGTGCATAAACCTTTTATTAACTCTCGTTATTCTTTCCGGGCTGACAAAATCTGATAAAAATTGACAATTGAAAAAATTTATAGGGGATAAAAGGGATGATATTAATCGAATATTATTTATTGATAAACCCAAAAAGGGTTACTCGCGTTAATGACAAATGAATTGTTACACGTTTCAGACAACACTGGCTTGCACAATACAATGTGTGCCATTGATGTGCTTGATCGCAGTACCATCTTCCCCTTTGAAATATTTTTCTTCAAGGTCAGTTGAAGCATAATGAGTTTTCATTTGATAACCACGCTCAGAAAGGAAATTTTCTACCTCTCCTTCTGCTATTCCAAAAGTCCATCCTTCTCCGGCTCCGGAAACAGTGTTAAATATCTCTTCCTCTCCATAGTATTTATTCTCCCTCCTTAGGACGGAAGCATAGATATAATCAAAGACCAGAAGGCTCCCAGTTTGTGAATTTTCCCTGATAAAATCCATGGTCGCATCTACGGCCTGTGGGGCAAGATACATGGTGACTCCTTCCCAGAGGAAGAGATTCAGCTGACCCATTTGAAAACCGACATGAGCCAATACCTCCTTGAGACTCTGGCTGTTGAAATCAATAGGCACGAAAATAAGCTCATCGGGCAGTTCCACGCTCTTGCGTTTTAGAATTTCAATTTTTGGATCTTGTGTTCGTTCAATGTCCAGTTCAAATACCTTTGTTCCGTGATTTTTTTGTGCAAATCGAAGCGCTCTGGTGTCCATACCCGCACCCATGATCACGATCTGGCTGATATGGTTCTCCAATCCATTTAAGAACATTTGATCGAACAATTTTGTCCTGGCAATCACGTATTCATAAATCCCGGAAGGCGCAATCTTGCTCATAAAAAATTTTCTAAAAACCGGTACATTTAGAATAACAGCAGCGAAAGACGGTAAGAATATTTCTGCCAAATAGTCCGGTCCCTTGAGGCGCTCATCTACCTCACGGGTAGCACACGCCCGTGAAAAGCAGGTGTAACCGGCTGTATTGGATGCCTTTTCATCCTTTGTTCTTTTCATAG
>CAZILY010000291.1:0-1971 GCA_964540175.1 uncultured Pelolinea sp.
TATCCAAGAACTTCAAGCAAAACATATTCGAAAATATATCTTGTGGCTGGAAGATAAGGGGCATAATAAGGGAGGTGTGCACGCCCATTTTCGTGTTCTGCGTACATTCCTTTATTGGTATGAATTAGAGAATGACTTCATTGATTGGGTCAACCCCATTCAAAAGGTAAAGGTCAAAAGGCCGCGCCAGGAACTGCTTGAACCAGCCGATATCAAAGCGATAAAGGCTCTGCTTGATGTCTGTGAAAATGATTTTACTGGTGTTCGTGATCGCTTAATCCTTCTTATTCTTTTAGATACTGGGTTGCGTGCATCCGAGTTACTTGCTTTGGATTTTGTGAATGTCAATCCAATTGTTGGCACCCTTCAAATCATGCATGGCAAAGGTGATAAAGACAGAGTTGTTTATTTGGGAAAAAAATCAAGAATTGCATTGAGATCTTATTATAGAAGAATCGAACATCATGAAGGTGCGTTGATCATTGGCATCCATGGTGAGCGTCTGACATATACAGGTTTACGGATGTTATTAAAAAGAAGGGCGGAAAAAGCCGGAGTGGAATATCAATCTCCACATTCCTTCAGACGGTTATTTGCACTTACAATGCTGAGAAATGGGATTGACGTGTTCTCTCTCCAACTTCTGATGGGTCATGCGGATTTGCAGATGCTTAGAAGATATTTAAAACAAATGGGATCGGATTTGCAGGAAGCGCATAATCAGGCCAGTCCGGTAGATAAGTGGAAATTATAAAATCTATAAAATCATATATTATTGACAATTCCAAGCAAGTGATCGACTGGCCCACCAAGTCTATGGGCTAATCGAATATCTTCCTCAGTTTGTTGGAGATACCGGCGAAGAATTTGGATGTCGGAATGCCCCATTAATTTTTGCAGGGAAAAAATATCCACCCCGTTGCGCAGCATCTGAAGTGCAAAATATCTGCGGAAACTGTGTAAAGATGGAGTGTTGATCTTTGCATCCTTGGCTCTTCGCCTCATGATTTGACGAAGTCCTGAATATTTCAAATTGCTTTTTGTTTTAGTAATCCATAAATAAGGAGAATAATCTGTCCTCATTTTTAGATAGGATTGGATAGCATCGCGGGTGCGGTTCGAGATAAAGACAATCCGAAACTTACTGCCTTTTCCTTTTCTAATAATTATCTTCCCATTTCTTAGATCCAAATCCTTTCTCGAAATCGACAGGAGTTCGGATGCTCTAACACCTGTATCCATTAATGTAAGTATGATCGCACAATCTCGGAGACCTAGAACAGTTTTGGTATCGCATGCAGCTAACAATGAAAGCGCATCCTCGGATTTAACAGGTTCCAATATTTCAACAGGTACTTTTGGGGGTTTTACTTTACCAATTGGGTTTCTCCAATTAACTGGTTCGAACTCATCTTTCCACCAATTGAGGAATGCTTTAAGGGCACGATAAGCTGCGTGGATTCCACCAGGATTATGGTTTTCTTGTTCAAGGTAAATGAGGTAGTCCCGTATTAGTTGTGGAGTAAGTTCTGAGATTTGTGTTATCCCCAGAGGAATTAAAAAACTCAATAGCAATTTTATTTTTACTCGATAAAACCGAATTGTTCCATCGGATAAATTTTGAGCTTGCCGATCATGGATAAAAGAATCAAAACAAGCAACAAGATCGTTGTTTCTAGAATTCAGGGTCTGACGTTGATCAACCCTATTAAACTCAAAACCTTGATTTTGAATAATAGTTTTTTCACCATTTATAAGGTTTTTCGTTTGAGGGTTGTACTCAATATTTAACAATTATGACCCTTCGCTTTCTAAAGTCTATCTTTGTCTGTAGAAGAAGAGTTGAAGTTCATTTTTACCGTTTGATCTACTTAATCAATCCTGGTTTGAAAGAGTGGTGTTGGGAATGCTCCTTAAAGGAAAGCCCCTGCACGGCGGCAGGGGCTTTGATGAAAGTCCCGCTATCCTTAA
>CAZILY010000292.1:0-1968 GCA_964540175.1 uncultured Pelolinea sp.
TCTTCATATAATCACGATAGCCTTCTAGTTCATTCCGCAATGCTTTATCTTCCAAGTTTGTACGGATTACTAAAACGATCGTAATAAACATTACTGGGATGAATGACCACCTTGAATCAAGAAAGAAAGGCGTTGATAGATAAGTCAGCAGTGCTCCTGTGTATCCAGGGTGTCGTATCCAGAGGTAAGGACCACTTGACACAAGATGATGACCGCGATTGGTCTGAATACGCACCATGCCAGAGAAGAAGCGGTTTTCAATCATAGCATACGATGCTAAGGTATATCCAGCCAACATAAAGACCAGTGCCAAGATTTTTACCGATTGATTGAAGGGATGTGACCAGCTTAACATCGCTTCCAGACCAACAACAAGCGGTATCAAACCACCGCCAAGCCCAACTAGCGGGGCCAGAATTTTATCCCAGTTTTTGGCGTCTTCAAGCCTCAAGAAACGGGCGCGCTCAGCAAGCAGGTCCGGATTACGCCGTGCCGCCAATATGCGGCTAACCGCGAAGCCCAAAATACCAATAATGGCATATACCCAAGCTTCCCACCAGTCCCATTGCCGCGAAATGAGAAGTGGTAAAAATGGAACAATAACAATAAAAACCAACATTATGCCAATAGATCGCAGGGAGATATTCGTAGATTGATTTTTCACTTTCCACCTCACTTACACAACTAGTTGATAATTAAGATTCCTAATTCAAAATCTAACTCTGACTAATTATACAAAAATTTTCAGCTGTATTTTGGATAAAACCCACAGTGTCCATAGTTTCCACAGGGGTTGCACACGAATTGCACACGAAAATGGGAAAGGCGACTCTCCTATGTAATATAATTTATTATCCCTTTGTAAAAAGAGGAAGAATAATGGCAGATTTGTATATTTCTTATTCATGGAACAATTTCGCCTTCGTAATCTTCTACGCAAGGCGCACAAAGAGCATGATCTCGAAATATGGGTTGATTGGCATAATATGACTCTTGTGAAAATTTTGCATTAAGAAATAAGCTTATCAACCTGTTGGGCAACTAAATTGGATTAAGAATATTAGTGATAGGAAAGAGGATTGGAAATGGTATATTCTCGAATAGAAAAATTTTACTCAAAAATACCGAGTGTACAGCAAAAGTATTTAAAAAAATTTGAAGAATCACACTTACAGAAAAGCTTACACATAAATGGTATTACTTGGAATTACTTTGATTCAGAAAAAGGCAAAGAAGCCGTGTTGTTACTTCACGGTGGATATGTTTATTTTGATATGTGGATACATCAAATTGTGGAGTTTGAGAAAGATTATCGGATTATTGCACCCACATGCCCTGCCCTGCCCAATGCAAAGATGGAGGAGTATTCAAAAGCACTTTACACGATACTGGATGCGGAAAATATCGACAGGGTAAACGTGATGGGCTATAGCGGAGGGGGACTAATCGCACAATGCTTCATAAGGGATTATCCAACACTTATTGATAAAGTCATACTGGCTCACACATTTTACCCTTCCAGCGAAATAACCTACTATCGTAACAATTTTACATTGTTTAGAATCTTACCCTCTTTCCTAACAGAACTACTATTTAAATTATTTGCGAAACCGGATAAAGAAGAATTGGAACATGATTCTACCAAGTGGCTTGAATGGTATAAAGGGTATTTCAAAGAACTGAAATCAAAACTCTCAAAAGCGCAGATAATAACACATATAGACCTGATGGCTGACTTTGTAAGAAACTACACTTTTGAAATAGACAATTTTTCCGCATGGGCAGGAAATATGTTAATTACTGTATCTGAAGATGATGTCATATTTAAGTATTTTGATGGCCTGAAGCAACTTTATCCACAAGCTGAATATCATATGTTTGGAAAAGGGCTTGGTGCTCATTCGATTGCACTGATTTCTCCAGAGAAATTCAACCAGCGTATCCGTAAGTTCCTGGAGAATTGATTTA
>CAZILY010000293.1:0-1966 GCA_964540175.1 uncultured Pelolinea sp.
AACCTGTTTTGGATATAAATCCTTTATGTAGGTTTTACTAACGCCTAAAGAGTGGCTTAGTTCGGCGATTGTGCCTTCTCGCCGTAAGCCTTCCAGGGCGATGTGGATCTTTTCTTCGACTGAATATTACTTGCGTGTCTTAAGGCAAATTTCTCGTACAGTCTATTCGACACTCTTCTTTTTAGTCATGACACACTCCTTTGCGGCTCTATTTTAGATCGGATTGTGTCTCTTAGTTATACGTCCTTTCCAGTCTCACAAGCTTTGACACGGTACAGTTGTAGGAATTCAATTCCATTCATCCTAATATTTTTATAACAATAAGCGTGGGGATTTTATTACTAATGGAGAATATGCAAAAGGTATTCAACGGGAATTAATTCACAAAAAATC
Source organism: uncultured Pelolinea sp. (assembly GCA_964540175.1). Lineage (GTDB taxonomy): Bacteria > Chloroflexota > Anaerolineae > Anaerolineales > Anaerolineaceae > Pelolinea. The sequence continues at coordinate 394 of CAZILY010000293.1, forward strand.
GCGCAGTTCTTGCTGTATTGATGGCTCTTGCAACCGCCGCAGTGCTTGGGCGTTAATCTGTCGCACTCGTTCTCTGGTTACTCCTAATTTTTGGCCAACTTCTTCCAATGTGTATACTTTTCCATTCAATAAACCATACCGCAACTTTAATACATGGGATTCACGCGATGGTAAGTGTTCCAGAATAGTATCTAAATGCTCTTTCAGAAACTCTTTGGTTGCTTCCTCCTCTGGTGATGGAATATTATCATTTTCAATAAGTTCTCCCAGTTCAGAATCTCTTTCATCGCCGATCGGTGTTTGTAAAGAAAGTGGGCGTTTTGACACCTTAATCATATACCGCACTTTTTGTGGGAGCTCGCCCAATGCTTCGGATAATTCCTTCACACTTGGATCGCGGTTAAATTTTTGTTTGAGCTGGTGGCTCACGCGCAAAAGTTTGCTGATACGGTCGATCATATGTACCGGTATGCGTATTGTTCTACCTTTATCCGCAATCGCCCGCGCCACCGCTTGCCGGATCCACCAGGTAGCATAAGTGCTGAATTTGAATCCGCGCCTGTAATCGAATTTCTTTGTAGCCCGCATTAAACCAATATTCCCTTCCTGGATAAGACCCAAAAAAGGCACACCTCGATGCACATACTTTTTCGCAACGCTGATCACTAGCCGTGAGTTTGCCATAATCAGATGATCTCTCGCTTTCCATCCTTGTTTGATTATCGTATGCAGTTGTTTGCGCCGTTTCTTCCTTACCCTTCCCCGTGCCAATTCCTCGCGTGCCATTTTTCCGCGCTCAATCTGCTGTGCAAGGCCTACTTCTTCTTCTGCACACAATAAAGGTACCCGGCTGATTTCTTTTAGGTACAAGCCTACCGAATCGTCTGATTGAATATTTTCAAGGAAATCGCCTTGCTGTTCTTGTTCTTTGTCTTTTTCCAGTTCTTTTTCGGTTTTTTCAGATGCTTGATCATCATCTTCAATATATGGGATCCCTGCGCTCATCAGAGCAGCAAAGACTTTCTCCAAATTATCGTACTCTTTTTCAACTTCCGGAAAAACAATGCGAATATCATCGATCGTGATATACGATTTTCGTATACCGATATCTATCAATCGAGTAATCCTTAAATGACTAATGCCATTTTCCTCGTCTTCTTGTTGTAATACTTTTGTATTTTCTCTATTCATAATATCTTTTTTAGAACGCAAAATAAATGATGGGTTTTAATATTCTTCGGAAACCCAAATTGGTAAACGATGATTTGCATGGATTACTGGAGAATAAACCACTCCGATCACTTATGTTCCAGATAATATCTGGGGAGCTATTGAACCACCTGTGCTGCAATTTTTTCTTTGTTTGCATTGTTTTAATTGTTACGCAATAAAAGCAAATGTCGATTATTCTGGCTAAATCATGGAGTTGTATTTTGCAGGAGACTATGCCGTAATAGACTTTGAACAATCTTATTTTTAATATCTAATATGTTCTACAATCGTTTTTTTCTCACATTTTTTACAAAATTTGCTTGTTGGTGGTCTTGTTTTTGTAGATTCGATGTACATTAAA
>CAZILY010000294.1:0-1964 GCA_964540175.1 uncultured Pelolinea sp.
CTCCTGACATGCTCCCGCCCGCTGTTTCTGTCTCATGCGCAGAAATGATCCGCACCGGCACTACGTGTTTTGTGGACCAATATTTCTGGATGGACCAGGTCGTCCCCAGTGTGCGAGAAAGCGGATTTCGGGCAGTTCTAGCTTACGGTATTGTAGAATTGGGGGGGGGAAAAAAAGCACGCGAACGCGAGCTTGCAGCTACAGCAGCCTTTCTAGAATCCCTAAAAAGATGATGACCTGCTTACTGGATGGGTGGGACCGCACGCATTTTTCGTAGATAACAGAATTGCCGCAATGGAATTAGAAAAGGAACTTGCGGAGAAATATAACGCTGGATTCCACATACATTTTGCCACTGGTGAAGAAGAGAATGACCACTGTAAAAAGGAATACGGCCATTTCGCAATAACTCAATTAGATGCGATGGGATTCCTTGAATACCCAATCATCACCGCACACAGCATTGCCATTCCATTAGATGATCTCACGTTAGTTAAAGACAAACCCTTCACTGCCGTGGCAGCCCCTTCTTCCGGGATGCGAAACGCAGCTGGAATTACTCCGCTGGTCGAGTTGTTAGAAGCCGGTGTGAACATCGCGTTAGGCACCGATAACGTAACAAATAATAACAGCTATGATATATTCAAAGAAATGGCGCTGGCTGGCAAGCTGATGGCTTTACTGCGAGAAGACACATCCGCTCTACCCACTCGTGCAATTCTTGACATGGCTACACTGGGCGGCGCGCGCGCGATCGGTAAAGAAAATGAAATTGGCTCTCTGGAAATAGGAAAAAAGGCGGATCTAATCGCCCTCGACCTGGATGAGATCGGATGGGTGCCAATGGGCGGGCAGGATGTGTATACCGCCATGGTGTATGCTGTCACCGGGCAGCATGTTCGGGATGTGATGGTCAACGGAGAATGGTTATTCAGGAATAATAGCTGGCTGACCATTGATTACAAACAAGCATGCTCTGATCTTGAAGAAAAGCATGCTGATTTAGAAGAAAAAATCAAATGAAGTAAGAGGAGACTAATGAACAGAATCATTATTGATACTGATGCCGGTGTGGATGATGCGCAAGCTATCTTAATGGCCTTCGGGCACGAAGGCACAAAAGTTGAGGCGATTACAACAGTGAGTGGAAACGTAGATGTAGAAAAAACCACCGCCAACGTACTCAAAGTTTTGGATATTGCCAAGCAGGATGTTCCGGTGCACCCAGGATGTGCACTGCCATTGGTCAATCCCCCAATGCATGCTTCCATGGTACACGGTGAAGATGGGTTGGGTGACTGCGGTATACCCACATCAGCACGCAAACCGGAAGACAAGCATGCGGTACACGCGCTTATCGATATGGCAAACGCTCACCCTGGCAAACTCAGCATTGTGGCGATCGGGCCGCTGACCAATATTGCTATCGCGACCATGTTGGATCCTGCCCTGCCAGAAAAATTCAAAGAATTAACCATTATGGGTGGCGCGGTAACCGGTAAGGGTAATACAAATATCAATGCTGAATTCAATATTTATTTTGACCCTGAAGCAGCGCACATCGTCTTCGACCGCTGGCCAATGGTGCGGGTACTGGACTGGGAAACAACGATAGCCACCGGTCTTTCAAAAAGCGACATAGAAACTCTCTTCGCTATCAATACCCCAAAAGCAGAGTTTTTCCGGAAAACAAACGCGAATACGATGGCATTTATCAAAGAGCACTTTAAAATTGATTTAATGTTCGCGCCAGACGGACTGGCGATGGCAGCCGCTCTTGAACCCTCCATCATTAAAAAGAAAGAAGTCCGTCATCTATCAGTCGAGTTGTCCGGTGAACAATCACGCGGATTAACCGTTGTAGACTGGTTTGGTATGGGTGGAAAAACACCCAATGCCGAGATCATTATGGAAGTTGATCAACCACTTTTTGCGGAGATGATGGCAAACGGATTGAAATAAAG
>CAZILY010000295.1:0-1963 GCA_964540175.1 uncultured Pelolinea sp.
ACCTGGTATCATGGGCGTTGCACCCGGGTTGCACCCGAAAAGAGGAAAGGCGACTTGAATTGATGCTCACATATAAGTGAAATAGTTTTACATATAAAGGAATACTTGTATAATGAATAAGCTTTCATGTTTTTTGAAAAAGCGTTTTTGAGGGAGAAAATTGGTGAATGTGGAAGAAGCGATTTACAAGAAATTAGCTGAGCATTTGGATCAACTTCCCGGAGGATTTTCCTCCAGCGATACCGCCGTTGATATGCGTTTACTGAAAAGACTGTTCTCAACGGAAGAAGCGGAGCTGGCGGTGTATTTAACTCTGGATCGTGAGAAAGCTCAAGTGATTTCCGAGCGTGCCAAACTTCCCCTTAACGAAACGGAACAGCGACTTAACAAGATGTCAAACAAGGGGCTCATTTTTTCGGTGCAGAAGAAAGATAGTTCTACGATCTATCAGGCTGTGCCATTCGTCATCGGTATTTATGAATTCCAGGTCAACAATCTGAGTAAAGAATTAATTCGGGATTTAGCCTATTACTGGCGCGCGAGGAATAAAATAACCAATACGGAAATCATCCCGCAAATTCGCACCATTCCCATAGGCGAAAGCATTGATCCGCATCTAGAAGTGCTCTCGTATGAGCAGGTTAATGAGCTTGTCAAATCGAAAGACCGTTTTGCGGTCGCCCCTTGCATCTGTCGACGCACCGCAAAAATGACAGGAGGCGGTTGTGACGCGCCCGAGGAAAGCTGCCTTGTCTTCGGTGAGTGGGCTGACTTCTATGTTCGAGATGGCCGCGGTCGTTCCATTGAACAATCGGAGGTATATGAAATCCTGGCCAAGGCTGATGCCGCCAATCTGGTGCTACAGCCGAGCAATTCAAAGGATCCCAGTTTCATTTGCTGTTGTTGCGGTTGCTGTTGCGGCATTTTGGGAGGACTCCAGGATCATCCCAAACCATCAGAGATTGTCGCAAGCTCATTTATTGCCGAACTTGAATCTGAACTCTGTACATGCTGCTGGACCTGTCTGGAAAGGTGCCAGATGCAGGCTCTCACCGAAGAGGTTGACCAGGTCGCTCTCGACACAAACCGCTGCATCGGCTGCGGACTTTGTGTATCAACCTGTCCTAGCGGAGCATTGTCTCTGGTGCGCAAACCTGAAAGTGAGCAGATCAAAATTCCCGCTAACATGGATGGCACCTGGCATGTTATCAGTCAGGCTCAGACCAAGACGCTCTGATGTGATTGGTTTTCAGGTAGTAATTTAAAGGTTCAACTCCCGATATCCACAATTTATTGCAGTTGATCTATGAATTTCATGGTGCGCAACAAAGTATTTATTTAACTCAAAATCATGTGAACTAGAACTTGAACCTGCTGATTAAGAGTTATCCTCGATTCACTCCACCTTGTCTATTATGTCTATTGTTTCCACTCTGTTTCCCCCTGGTTGCACCAGAGTTTCACCGAGAAAGGCACCTCAGGCAGATTCCATTTTAAAAATTGCCTATATTTATTGCTTACAGATCTTTTATTCTCACACCAGGTTGGCGATAGCGGCGATAGTAATGCGTCAAGGTGCCTTTTGTAAAAAGGGTATTGATAAAGCGGATCTTGGTCAAGTGATAGAAGATGAAGTACACAAGTACGAATGAGAGTAACATATAGCTATATTGAAACAACACACTAATTGGTGTACCAACTACCCATTCCAAGGAGGGGATAAACTTCGAAATCCATTCAATTATCAAGGATCCGACAGGAATGGATGCCAGGTAGATCAATCCAATAGCTAACAAATGACTAGCCTCGATTGCGTTTTGCGGGCAAAAGTTCATGCAGCGCATGCAGCTTTCACACTTGAAAGTCCAATAAGGACGCGGCTCTGTTTTTCCGCGCATTTGGATCGCGTTCGCGGGGCATTTTGCTGCGCAAATCCCACAGCTGTTGCATGCATTCGTGGAAA
>CAZILY010000296.1:0-1963 GCA_964540175.1 uncultured Pelolinea sp.
GTTGTAGGGATGGATGTCACTGATGATAATTTACGCCAGTATATTGAGGAGTTCAAGGAATATCCTGAAACCAGTGTCGTAGTAGTCAATTTCCATCAGGGAAAACTAGCTGTAGAGTTATGCAAAGGCTCACATGTGGAGGCGTGTATTGCAATCGCATATCCGCCTTTATGCAGTGTGCCTACTGAGCTAAAGGTTTCACAAGCTAAATATGCAGTGGAAGAACTGGGTGTACCACATATCCTGTTTACCATTGACCATTCCAAATTCAAAGAGGGTAAATTCGATGAGGTTAAGGAAGACATCGCCGCCGTTGTGAAAGTAGTTGATCACCGCGCAAGCGTAATTGTAATGCCTGACTATGCCCATTGGAATGCCGAGGAATGTATAAAGCTGGCTGAAATCATTCGTGACGCTGGTGGTGATTTGATCAAATCCACTGGCGGAATGGGACGCGCTGAATCACCAGAAAAGATCGACGCTGTTGTCAAAGCTGTCAAAGGAAGCATTCGAGTTATGGGTACCAGTGCAATTCGGAATTTGAATGATGTGCTGAATATGATGGATGCTAACCCCGACAAACTCGCAATCAGCCGGTTTGGTTTCTTCACCGTTCTGGACGAGATTCACGCACTTTCTGATGTTCGATTTAGTAAGGAAGAGTTAGCAGGCCATCTCGAAGGAATGGTCTGGCATCCTACGATCACTGAAGCAGAAGTCAAGGAATATCTTGAGAAATGCAAGCGAGCGGGGTTATACGGTGTTAGCGTTGATCCGCGCTGGGTTCCATTAGCATCAGAAGTATTGGCATCTAGCAAAACAAAGGTGATCACTCGCGTGGATTATCCCTTTGGCATCACACCCACAGCAATGAAAGTTGAAGAGCTTTCCTGGGTGGCAAAAAACGGCCCAAAGAATATGGATATCCAGGTTCCGTTCAATACAGCTGCTTTAAAATCCGGGCAATATGAATATGTTCGGGCTGAGATGGACGCACTTGTTAAAGCCGCAGACGGCCGGGCCGTCAGTGTAATTTTACAAATACCAGTATTAAGTGATACCGAAACTGCAGCCGCAGCCATGCTGTGTGCCGCTTGTGGAGTGTCTTGTGTAGAACCCGTTCATGGGTTTGGAAAGTTTACTCCCGATGGATCAGTGATCCATCCCGAAAAGCTGGACCCGCAAGGCGTCAAACAACTGAAAGACATTGTCGGTGACAAAATGTGTGTCAAAGCTACTGGAGGTGTTCCACGGTTAATCCAGGCTTTGGTATTGATTAACAATGGGGCAGAACGAATTACTCTTCCAAATGCCGTAGAGCTTTTGGATGAATATGAACCATTGGTACAGCGTGTAGAAAAATATTCTAAATAATTAATATAATTAAAAAGGAGATTTAAAATGTTTGATCTTGAAATGCTTATTCTTTCATTTGCTGGAGGGATGTTCGGTGCCGCAATTGGTGGTCTGCCATCCTTTGTTCTCTGTGGTGTTGCCGCAGTCATCGGTCTTGCTGTTTTCTGGGCAACCGGCGAAGACACATTTGTAAATTTAGTCGCCTGGGGACCTTTGTTGGGACCACACATCGCTTTTGCAGGTGGCGTTGGTGCGGCTGCATATGCCGCTAAGAAGGGCAAAATTGATTCGGGGAAGGATATTGTGAGTTCATTAATGGGATTAGACTCCCCTGACGTTTTACTCGTTGGCGGCGTTTTTGGCACATTGGGATATGTTATTGCCACGGCTTTTGGTATGCTCGGAAATATTGGTGGTTTCCCCTGGACGAACCTTCCCAGTATATCAATCATTACTACAGCTATCATCGCCCGACTTGCGTTTGGCTCCACAGGTGTGTTTGGTAAAGTACGTGATGGCGCAAACCGCTGGTTGGCTTCCCCTGAAGATGGCGCCTGCTGGCTTCCGTGGCAGACTAAACCCGCTCAAATAATTCTGATTTCTATTG
>CAZILY010000297.1:0-1946 GCA_964540175.1 uncultured Pelolinea sp.
ATTGCTCTGTTTCTCCTCGTAAAAATTACTTCTTAAATGATTGTATCCCACTTATCATAGGTCTGGCAAGAATGCGGTATTAATTGAGTAAATTCTGCACAGATTGATAGGGTGAACGCTTATGCTCCGCCGCCAACCGCAGGATTTCTTCCATTTTCAATTGATTGTCCGGGTCATTCCATGCATCATACAGAGAATCCCTAACCAGGCGTTCCAGCAGGGTCTTCAGGCGCGCTGTTGAACGGACATTCCACTCTCCGCCCTCCTGCAGAAAAACACGGTGCGCGTTGACTGCCGCCGTTAATTCACCGATGCCGTCCCCATTCAGTGCAGATGTCTTGATAACCGGCACCTGCCAATCGGTGTGTAAATTCTCATTGTGCTGTGCACGCAGTTCTTTTCCCACTGCCAGCATAGCTATGAGTGTCTGCGCGGTGCCATCCGCGGCGGCTTTATCGGATTTGTTGACGACCAGCACGTCCGCGATTTCCAGGATGCCCGCTTTCGCCGCCTGTATGTCATCTCCAAGACCGGGTGCCTCCACAACTATTATGGTGTGTGCCAGACGTGCGATCTCGACTTCAGATTGGCCTGCGCCGACTGTTTCAATAAGTATGATCTCAAATCCGGCCGCATCCATCACCAGTGCGGTGTTGTCCACAGCCCGGGCAATCCCCCCTAATGCGCCTCGCGACGCCATTGAGCGGATGAAGATGTTCGGGTTATCGGTCAGATCACGCATACGCACGCGGTCACCCAGCAGCGCGCCGCCGCTGAAAGGGCTGGTTGGATCCACTGCGATAATGCCGATCCTGTGAGATTGTTTGCCATTTTTTCCGCCCACCATGTTCAACGCGAGTCGGTTAACGAGAGTGGATTTCCCGGATCCTGAAGGGCCGGTCACACCGATGATGTGCGCTTTTCCGGTGTGGGGAAATAATTGATCTAATATCGTATGGTGATCCTGAAAATCGTTTTCAATGTGTGTGATCAGGCGAGAGAGCGCCAATCGATCTCCTTTTAGCACTTTGTTTGCTAGATCCGTCATGGTTTCCCGCTTATTCGGCAGCCGCTGCCCGCACGTCTTCAACTACCCGTGTGGTGGATGTGCCCGGACCGTACACCGCCCTGACGCCCATATTGCTTAATGCTTTCCCGTCTTTCTCAGGGATGATGCCGCCTACGAATACCCACACAGAATCCTGCCCGTTGTCTTTGAGCAGTTCAAGGACACGCGGCACGAGAGTCATATGCGCGCCTGAAAGAATGGACAATCCCACCGCGTCCACATCTTCCTGCAGCGCTGCTGAAGCGATCATCTCCGGGGTTTGGCGCAGTCCGGTGTAGATAACTTCCATCCCTGCATCGCGCAGGGCACGGGCAATCACTTTCGCTCCTCTATCGTGGCCGTCGAGCCCTGGTTTTGCAATTAATACGCGTATTTTCTTTTCCATAGGAGTTTTTCTCTTCTCTTTAGATTATACCAATGTAGCCGCTTACTAAGGAGTGGAATCACTTATAATCCACGATATGATCAGAAAAAATCAGCACCCATTTATTATATTTATCCTGTACATTTTTCTAGTCATAACTCCTGCTGCTTGTGGAAGAGATATAGAGGATAGTGGAGGTGATGTTCGCGTGGGTGCTCAGAGCACATATCTTGGAAATACTGCTGAAACAGATCATGGCGGCGCTGAAGAAATAGATTCCGAAATAACGAATACACCTCCGGTGATCAACCCGCTGACTGGCCTGCCCGCCGCTGATCCTGGACTTCTTGAACGGCGCCCGGTGATGGTTAAGGTATCCAACTACCCGCGCGAGGGGCGTCCGCACGCTGGATTATCCTATGCAGATATCGTTTTTGATTATTTTATCGGCTACGGCACCAACCGCTTTTTAGCGCTGTACTACGGGCAGGATGCCTACAAGATCGGGCCGGT
>CAZILY010000298.1:0-1926 GCA_964540175.1 uncultured Pelolinea sp.
TTTTACATGCGGTATTGATCCAGGAAAAACGGGGCATGTTCAAACAATGGCCCATAGTGCTGATCATCCTGACCTATCTCCTGGTTATCTTTGGCACATTCTTAACAAGGTCTGGTTTATTATCTTCTGTCCATTCTTTCGCCCGCAGCACGATCGGACCAATATTCCTGGTTTTCATAGCCGTTACATTTATCGCTTCTTTCTGGTTATTGAGTTCTCGTTGGGAGAAATTCAAATCCCGTCAGGAGCTTACTTCATTTTTCTCTAAGGAAGCTTTGATCTTGATCAGCATCGTCCTGCTCATGGGCATGCTGGCTACTACTTTTTGGGGTGTGATCTTCCCAAATATTTCCGAGCTGGTTACCGGGGCAAAGGTGACTGTTGGCCCGCCGTTCTATGAGCGTGTCGCAGCACCGATCCTGGGTGGGATGTTGTTGATCATGGTGATTTGCCCCCTGGCAGTTTGGAGTTATGTTTCGTTCAAACACCTGGGGAAATTATTGTGGAAGCCATTCGTCGTATCTTTGCTAGGTGTTGTTTTGCCCATTGTTGGTGGATTGACAAAAGTGCCAGCAGTGATCGCGTTTTGGTTAATCGCCTTTGTTTTGGCGGTGAACGGCTTTGAATTTGTCAGACGTACCCGTTTACGGAGAAGAACTGAAACAGAAAGTATGCTTGAAACCGTCTCCAGGGTATTCCAACGCAACAAACGTTCCTATGCCGCCATGATCATCCATGTAGGGATAGTGTTTATGGGTTTGGGCATTATTGGAATCGAATTTTTCCAGACAGAAACGCAGGGAACACTTGCTGAAGGGCAGGAACTGGAACTTGCTCCTTACACGATGGAATATGAAGAACTCGAGATATTTGATGCTCCGGACGGAAGAAATGTAGCTCGAGCTGTTGTGCTGGTAAAGAAAGATGGCGAAGTGATTGATGAAATCTATCCCCGGCGGGATTTCTATTATGATTCCGGTCAGCCAGTTACCATTCCAGGTGTTCGAAGCACGCTGCTGGATGATTTTTATGTCATCCTGGTAGATTGGAAGGCTGTCACTTCAGAAGGTGCGACATTTAAGGTTTATCATAATCCGCTGGTGCAATGGCTCTGGATTGGAGCCTGGGTAATTATCGGCGGTGTAGTGATAGCTACCTGGCCAGATAAGAAAACTTCCAAGGTGGTATCTAAAAGCGCGAGGCCAAAATGATCCAAAAATTAAATAAATCCTGGTGGTGGGTAGTAGCGTTTGTATTGTTAATTTCTTTGATCCCATTTTCAGCATTTGCCCAGGGTTCAGATCCCACAGATGATGATGTGAATGAGGTTGCCAGACAGCTATATTGTCCAGTGTGTGAAAACATACCCCTGGATGCCTGCGGAACGACCGCCTGTGAACAATGGCGGGGAATTATCCGGGATAAGCTTGCTGATGGCTGGACAGCAGATGAAATCAAAACCTATTTCGTAAATCAGTATGGTGATAGGGTTTTGGCGGAACCTCCCAGGCGAGGGTTTAATTGGGTAGTCTATCTCGTACCTTTCGCAATATTTGTGGGTGGAGGGTTTCTATTTTATAGAGGTTTTCAACAATGGAGCTCTCCAGACCAGAATCGGAAAGATAGAGATACGAAAAAAGTAACATCTAAACCCGTAAAACTATCTGAAGATGATATCAGCCGTGTTGAAGAAGAATTAAGAAAAAGGTCACAGGGATAACATGAAAAAAATATTGCTCTGGGGTGGACTGGGATTATTGTTGGTTTTCCTGAGTATTGGACTTTTTAGATCTCAGCAAGGACAGGTAGGAATAGGAGAAACTGCGCCCGATTTTGAGTTGATTTCATTTTCCGGTGGAAAATATCAATTATCAGATTATCGAGGCAGTGTGGTTGTTGTGAATTTCTGGGCTTCCTGGTGCGAAT
>CAZILY010000299.1:0-1239 GCA_964540175.1 uncultured Pelolinea sp.
CAATAAAATCAAAATTCCCCAATTTAAATATTCTGGTTGCGACACAAACTTCTTTAATAAAATTCATGGTATCTTCTCAAAAAAACACCTATCCTTGGGAATACACATGTGACATTATCATCATACAAATTGAAAAAACAGTTTAACATCCCACAATATTCAAAAAGGGGAAGCAATCGGGTACTAGATCAAGCAAGAATAAACATAATAACCTGCGGTTCACATCCTTGGGTGATCAAGTTTTCATCATTTTTATTAATTGCAAGTAACTTGAATTGGCATGGGTCCATACTCCCACTTGGGATTATCAAAATCGTCAACAGTAAAATGAACCAGGTACGTATCGCTGTATCCAATTGGTCCAACCTGGTAATTAATGGTTTGCGTCTCAGCGCCATCGAAGGTGACAATCTGTGTCACCTGCCCCCCATTAGCTTGGCTGCTATTTGTCCATGTACAGCTTAAATTTGCCGCAGTGTTGGTAGTGATGATGGCTGTTACATTCACAGTACCGGGGCAAGCCAAATTAACCGCTGTATTCGCAAAAGGAAATGATACATCGACTGTAAGGAAACCTGGCCCTGCTCTAAATTCCCCGACAGTGATTTTAACAGAAACCAAACCTACCTTTTCGCCTTTCTCAGTGGAGATTTGCCAACTGGCCGTGTAATCGCCGGGATCGTTCGGAGCGGTGAGATCGGCAGAGAGGTCAATAGTCTCGCCAGGAGTAACTGTCCTGCCAAGTTTTGCAGGAGAACCACCAGTCATAAAATTGCCGCTAACGAAATCGAGCGTGAAATCCTTTCCCCATTCAAAGTCACCATCATTGCGGATTGTCCAGGTTTTGGTGAAACTATCACCGGGCCAAAAACTAGTGCCATCAGGAATTGTTGCGCTAAGAATTATTAAAGCAGAACCGTTATCTTCACCGCCCGAGCTGCTAGGATTGCTGCCGTCATCATTCGAATCCGGTATTCTACCGGAATCTTGGACTGCTATTGGTTTATTATGCTTGCTAGAAATTGCTGTCTGAGTGATTTGCATGATCTGTTGGGTAAGCTGCAATTTATCAGCATTGGATTCATCACCTCCATCATTAGAAGAGACGCTGCAGGCTAGCGTAACCAAGAGTATTCCTAGAAAAAAACATAGCTTGAAAAATTTATCTTTATGCATAGTTACCTCACCTCAATAATATTATTTTCTTTTTTATTAGCACAAAATATTTTTGGAATCGCG
>CAZILY010000299.1:1249-1917 GCA_964540175.1 uncultured Pelolinea sp.
TCGTCAGCAACTCGAATTATCGTCAACTGTACAATAGTTCCATACTTGATAAAGTCATAGATGAACTAACCTTTTCTTCATAAAGTCAAACTGATTCCCATCCACGGTAAAACCTGCTGAAAAAACGATAAAGCCATCAAAACTAATCCCGCTCCTAATAGTAAAAGTCCGAAAAAGGATAGTGTAATGCCGGCGAGTATAGTAGAACAACCGTATTTTCCGTTACCGCTCCCGCTTTCATCTTCAACAACAGCTTGACGGGTAAGAATATATTTGATGCCACCTCTAAGCGTCAGAATGCCTAATAGGCTAAGCAGCAAACCTCCCCCACCCATCTTCAAGATATCAGTCAAAATCACTTCTCGTGAGAGTTGGATCGATAATCCAGGGATGATATCTAATCCAACCAATAAAACAGCACCAAAGATCAATAATGCCGCGAACCCCGATATAAATAAAGTCAACAAACAAGAACCACCTTTGGAAGCCGGCTTGATAGCCTCAGGAGACTTCCTCTTTTGATCCGAAACCACCTTTGATTGTTCCACGGTTTGGAGTTGAAGCTTAGAACGCCGCCGCTTTTTAAAACTGGAAATGGCAATAAAGGTTCCCAATATTAGAAGGAAAACGCCTCCTCCACCAGCTGTGAGAAGGACAGCGTTGTCCGG
>CAZILY010000300.1:0-1906 GCA_964540175.1 uncultured Pelolinea sp.
AGGAAAGAAAGAGGTTCTTTTAGCAAGGGATGTTGCGGGCCAATTGGTACTGTGATCTTACTCATGCGGATTTTCCTTTTTCCTGAGAGGGATTTTCTTTTGATTTTTCCTGGCTTGTCGGCTCTTTTTTTCTCATGGGATATCCCCCTTCCCAATCATCAGGTAATAAAAGCGGAGTGGGATTTGGCAAGCCAAGGAACTCTATGCCAAACATTTCGCGGACTTCGCGTTCATAGAATTCCGCACCGGAGATCAATGAGCAGATACTATCAATCTGAAGATTTTTTTCATCTAAGCTAATTAGTAAAGTAAGACCGCCAGATTTCCAGAAATGGTAGAGCAAAATAAATTCATTTTCTAATTGTTGGCAAGTGATAGCTGAGAGATGCCAGATGCCTGACTTCAATATCGTTTTAACTGCCAATAATATTTGCTGCTTTGATATAGTAATTTTCACCTCGTTGAGAGGTATTAGCTTTTTGGTTGATCTATCTAAATTCAATATCTCCTGTAATTTAATAGCTGTTTTTTCTATGGTCATTAAACTTTCTCCAGTAACTTTACAATTCCATCGATGATGGCTTCTGGTCTACAAGGGCAGCCAGCAATATACATATCAACCGGTAAAACTTTATCAATACCGCCAAGAATGTTATGTGCGCCAGAAAAAACTCCACCAGAGCAACTACAACTTCCAACAGCAAGCACCCATTTAGGCTCAGGCATTTGTTCGTATATCCGCAGTAAGCGCGGTTTTACCTGCTGGGTCACTGGCCCGGTGCATATTAGAATGTCAGCATGGCGAGGTGATGATTCTTTTAATATCCCGAATCTTTCGACATCATAGCGGGGGGTAAGCAAACTAAGAATTTCGATATCGCATCCGTTACACCCACCAGTGTTAAAGTGCAAAATCCAGGGGGATTTTTTTCGAGCCCAATTGAGGAATTTTGGAATAATCGCTTTATTCATGTCTATCTCGCTCCAAAAGGATTAGTATGCTCACTGCAGTGCCAACGATGTATATAACGGATATATATTGCATATCCATTTCAACCGGTATGGTTGAGATCACCAGCGCAACTATATGCAATATCCCAAATAACAAGGCAAGGCGAAAGAAAGCATGGTAATTCAATTCTAAATGGGGTGTGTCTAAATCCTCACCGCAGGAATAGTGGATGAATTTTCCTGGATTTTCTGTACCTTTAGCTGAAATTAATTTTCCCACCCCCAACATTAATCCACCGAGTGAAATAAAAATCACAAAGAGTATTGGAGGTGAAACCCATAAGGAATAATTTTCCATGTTACCTCATCAGTCCCATCAGAAATTGAGCGGCTTCCATTGTTATGCCCATCAAGTATTGTGGAGCGATACTTATGAAAATGATTGAAATAACCAATACTCCCAAAGGAATATTCATCCAAATAGATATTTTCTTTTGGTTTCTTCTTTCAATTTCGGTAGATCCTTTCTTCTCGGGTTTTGAAAACAAGATCAGCAACAATGGGAAGTAGTAACCAAATGCAACCAGGCTGCCAGCTAAGAAGATAAATGCGCTCAAGACGGTTATTTTGTCTGTCAATGTAAAAAAACCAGTCAGGGCGAAAAATTTACCTGTAAATCCCGGAAATGGTGGTAAAGCAGAAAGACTGGCTATGGATAAACCAAATGCCATTGATGGGAATAGGGGGAGGTTTGATGCCCGCTTCAGATGTCTAATTTCACTCGCATCCACATAATAATGGAAAACACCCTTAGTTAAGAACGCGAGACTTTTGGCAGCAGCATGGGCAATAATTATAAAAAAACCAGATTGCAAGGCAAGTGCAAGGTTATTACGCAACCCAACCGCCATACAAAGAGCAATATAACCCATTTGGGCGATGGTTGAATAACCTA
>CAZILY010000301.1:0-1902 GCA_964540175.1 uncultured Pelolinea sp.
GCAGCAAGATTGCGCCCATGATCATCGGCCCTGCGATGACAACACTTGAGAAAAGATTTGCCCGCAGTTTCATGATGATACTGCTGTCGGAAAATAATTTCTTTAGTTCAAATCCTATGCCTGCCATAATTCAATCGCTTTCTGGTATGTTGCTTGATAATTGTCAACCATCCTGGCCAGGTTGTAGTAGGCATTTACGCGCTGCCTGCCTGCCGTGGACATCCTCGCCCGCATTTTCTTGTTCTCGCTCATCTCAAGCAGCGCCTCAAGCATTTCTGATTGGTGCATGGGGGTGACAAAGAATCCGGCGGGACCGAAACGGTCGTTTTTATCTCCTTCTATCAATTCTCGGCAGGAGCCGACATCGGTTGAAACGAGTGGAAGGCCGGCTGCCATTGATTCAATGATTGCATAGGGTTGTCCTTCGGAAAGACTGGTCAGGAGAGTAAAATCAATATTTTCTAAATATTTTTTAATGTCCACGAATCCTGGAAAGATGATATCTTTGACATTTAGGTAATCAATCAGGGAAAGGCATTCCTGGTAGTATTCTTCATCATCTACAGCACCAAGGATATGCAGGCGGGCTTTATTAAGCTCCTGCTTCAACTGCGAAAAACTGTAGATCATGGTCTTAATGTCCTTGATTGGTGCGATGCGGACAATGGCGGCAATGTCGATTCTGCCATCCTCTTTTTTTCTGGAGATATCTTTGAAATCTTCGACTCTGATCCCATTTCCAATCACGGATATTTTTTCTGGTGCGCATCCGAGGTCCTCCTGGATAATCGCTGCGCGCTGGAATAAACTGGTAACCTGGTGGGCTCTTTGGTAAGCGAATCGTGAGAACATATAGAACATGGAGATCCATAATTCTTTAAAATAAGAGACAACCCAATCTGCGCGAAGGATCTCTTCTTCCCGCTCCCGTGTATAAATGCCGTGTTCGGTGACAACAAAAGGCTTATCATATTTCATGGAAGCGAACGCACCAAGAACGCCAGCATATCCGGTTGAGCAGCTGTGGTAGATATCCGCTTCTGGCATTGGCTGACCAATTAGATAAAGAAGAGGTAGGAACATAGATCGTACGGTCCAGAATAGGTCGGTGAAACCAGCAAATGGGAATTCATCTGCGCAAAAACCCTTGATGATTTCCAGAAATGCCTCGCTCATGAACAGTTCGACGGGGTTGATAGCTTGAGCCCCGAAAGTATTAAGGAGGGTATTAAGATCTGGGTTCTCACAGCGCACTAATTGGCTGACAGCTTCTTTTTGAGCAGGTGTTATTTTCACATTTGTATTGCGGCGGATGCGTTGGTTTAGGGCAGTATCCAGGAAAGCTTCTTGTACCAAAACTACGTTAGGGGGCAGATCGACTACGTATTTACCGCGTTTCTCTTCTGCGTCTCCAACAGCCCAAATAACGAATTCATGCTCTGGCATCGTGCGGATCATATCATCCACCCACTTAGAAACTCCGCCCCTTACAAATGGATAACTTCCTTCGAGGATCATGCAGATTTTCACAACACTACTCCTCAAATCCTATTAAGATGTCCGCTGCGGAGACTTCAATCAGATACATGTCCGTAGAGACTTGCGTGAATTCTCCGTTGGTAATCGTTGCAGGAGTTTTATCCGTATGCATTAGAAGCCAACCATTATCATAAAATCCATCGAGAGTGATGCGGCATTCTTTGTCACTACATTTAAATTCCGGAGTAAGGCGAGCAAAGCGCTGCACAGCCATTGCGCCTTCACTGGCAGTCAGGTTTCGGACGGCGGGCATAGAGCTGTAAACCCAGAGCAGATATTTATCCAACGTTGATCTTAATTCCGTCCAGGAATTTCCGTTGTTTCGATAGCTGTCGAGTACATCATCAGGATGCACAAAGTGGC
>CAZILY010000302.1:0-1893 GCA_964540175.1 uncultured Pelolinea sp.
ATTGAATTTGTAGTATGAGTGGGTTCGTGAAAACGAAGATTAATTAACTGAGTTGAATGCCGTCGGTGGCGATGGTGATTTTGGGTATTCTCCTGTATGCGATTTTAAAAAGATCCTAGCAGGATGGGACAACATGGATCACAGCCTACCAGGCAATTTCCTGCTGAAATCCCAATCGGTGCACTGCTCTTGATCTCAAATCAACCGATGACTCCTGAAGGAATAAAAACAGCCAAGAGTGATAAAATAGTTACGCAAGAATATTTAGATATGCACCTGAAAATCGGGGTGGATGCGCTTAAAGAATTAATTAATAATAGTCTGACCGTTAAACATTTGTATTTCTAACCACAAAACACCTCTTGAAAAAATAGATCGTCAGAAGACAGTAAATCCACGAAATTTTCCGCGTAGTCTTTGAATTTTTTCAAGTCCCGCATTGGTGGCGGGGAAAAACTTTATATATACAAATTTAAATGTGTGTTCAGAACCCCAGAAAGTATCTGGAAATTCCGAATATACTAACAATATATTCATCATTCACTGTTGTGGATTAACATCTTTAATAAGAATAGACCAGGTGAAAAAATGGCCTCAAACGAACTTATCCAAAAAATTGAAGGGTACCTGAGTAAACTCTGTCTCGAGATTCCCACCCGACGGGTAGGCAGCCAGGGAAATCGCGACGCCACAGCTTTCTTCAAAGAGCGCCTTGATGGGTTTGGTTTCCAGACCGAGACGCAGATGTTCAATTGCATTGATATGCGGCAGGGAGATATTCAACTTACAGCAAACAAGCACGAATTTAAGGCATTCATCAGCCCTTACACACTCAGTTGCAATTGCACCGCGGAGCTGGTGAACGCCCCAACAGTTAATGAACTGGAATCCATTAAAGCGAAAGGAAAGATCGTCCTCCTGTATGATGAAATCGCTAAAGAACAGCTCATGCCCAAGAATTTTGTCTTCTACAATCCCGAAGAACACCAACACATTTACAGGTTGCTGGAAGAAAAACAACCCGCCGCTGTGATCACAGCAACGAGCAAGAATCCAGATGCGGCCGGTGCCATTTATCCTTTTCCGATGATCGAAGACGGTGATTTTGATATCCCATCCGCTTACATGACAGAAAAAGAGGGGAAAAAATTACTGGCTTTTTCGGGTAAAAAAATCACACTCAAAATGGACGCTGAACGAATCCCATCAAAAAGTGAAAATATCATCGCCCGCAAAGGTGCTCATAATAAGAAGAAAATTGTTTTTTGCGCCCATATTGATGCTAAACCAAGCACTCCCGGCGCGCTGGACAACGCAAGCGGGGTTTCAATCTTGCTTCTATTGGCTGAATTGCTGATGGATTATGATGGTAAGCTTGGCGTAGAAATTGTCGCTTTAAACGGCGAAGAATATTACAATGCTCCCGGACAGATCGAATACCTGAATCACTATAATGGGGATTTCCAATCAATTCTAATTGCGGTCAACATGGATGATATCGGATATTACAAAGACCGCACAGCCTATTCACTTTACGGTGTTCCTGATGATATGGCACAAACTATTCGCAAAGTATACAGTGGAAGGAAAGGATTTTTTGAGGGGCCGCAATGGTATCAGAGCGACCATGGGATATTCATCGCAAACGATATTCCAGCGATGGCGATTACCGAGGAAAGTTTCGCGGAGCTACTAGCTGAGATAACTCATACAGAAAAGGACACACCGGATATTGTGAATCCCTTGAAATTAATCGAAAACGCGGAAGCACTCGCCGCTATCATTCACATGCTAAATCAGAATTTTATCTGGTGAACATAATCTTTTTTTGAAAATGGACAGCTACTCTGTTACGTGCAGTTCGCTGACCTTTCGAAAATGGAAGCCAAATAT
>CAZILY010000303.1:0-1893 GCA_964540175.1 uncultured Pelolinea sp.
ATTGCAAGATATTTCCAAATCCGCGTGAAAAGGCCGATGCGATTACCGAGATATTACGATTCAATTGTTCTGCCTTAGTATCAACTTCTGGAATTTCAATCCCATAATCTTCCTCAAAAACAAAATATCGGTATAGGCCTCCTGTGGATGATGGGTTATCCACCCAGTACACACCAGTAATGGCGTGATTACGAATCAACACAGGAGCAAGAACCAGCCCGACCGCTAGTACTAACAGTAAAACTGAAATAAGAATTGATTTAATATTCTTGAAATAGCGCACTACAACCAATAAGATTCCAAAAGGGACTAGCGCCATCGCTTGGAGACGCGTGAGAATGAAGGCACCGATGATACCTCCAATAATAAATGCGTGCCCGCTGACCTTCTTTCCTGGAGTCTTGAACCAACGGATGATCACATATACCAGCAAGCTGGCCAGAAGTGCAGCCAGCATTCCTGAGAGCAGCAGCTTAGAATTAGACACATTGGCCATCGTGCTGGCCTGGATAGAATTTATTTCGCGAAAAATTGCCAACAGCGCGATAGCCATGCCTCCCAATCGGCTGTGCAGCTCTTTTCCAATTAAATACAATATCCCAGGGAATAAAGCGATCACCAACGTCTGCAAAAAAACAACTCGGACATAATCCAGGCCGGCAACTGCATGTAAGACCGCTAGTAAGGACACATAAAGTGGTTTTGAGATCACAAAGCCATCGATAGCACCGTATAGAACATACAGCGAGTTGTAATCATATTGTTCCGCGTCTGAAAAAGGGTATTTCTCAAAATTTGGTGCCCGTACGGACGGCGCAAAATAGTTATGATCCGGCAGCGGTAAACTCGCCCAGAGCACAACCGCAATCAGCCACAGTGCAAGAAAAACTACCGCATCCCGATGTTTATTCAGGTGGATTCTTTGCCCGCTCGGGATAGTATTCCATGCCAGTGCTGCGAAAGCAATCATCAGCAAAATGCCAGCTATATACCAGATCTGTCCCTCCAACAAAGGCACACCCAACACCACAATAACCAATCTGGTAAAACCATGCCCCCAACCAGTGATTTCAATTACTAAAAAGCAGAGAGCAATTATCAGCAGAGCGGATAGAAATGATTTCCAGGGAAATTGGTGGGATTTTCTATGGTTATTCGGTACACGATAAAAAACCGTAATCACGAAAACGAGTAATTCGATTCCCATTAAAAGGTAGTCGATCAATAACGGCATCAGCCGGTTATAAATGCCAACATCATTGAAAAAATCCAGAAAATGGTAGAGGAAAATAAAACTCCACACGGCCAAAGCGGACAAAACACCGCCCAAAACAAACATCATGGACAGTTTTGCTTTGTTCTCTTCCTTCTCAATCCATTTTTGCCAGGTTTCCGACTTCTTGAGTTTATAATTAGCAAATAAGACCATAAAAACAGGGAAAACCATCGGGATGAGTAACAGCAACCGCTGAATTGAATAGCCGAGTAAGGCAGCATTTACTGGCTCCTTCGGGATCAAGAGCAGCCAAAGAGCAGCGGAAAATGATTGAATCAGAACTAAATAATTGAAACCGTGAAATTTTTTATATGTTTGTGTGGTTAAAAAAGTGCTTTTTTTCTTTTCCATCATTTTCCTGTAAATTGGTTGTTTATTTTAATCGATGAATTGATTTATGGAAAAATTGCATTTCCCCTATAAAACTCGGCCTAAAAACAGGGTTATATCTAAATCTTAAATAATATTTTGCTTATTCTACATATATCCCAGTTTACGATCAGTGTTAAATATCTCATCCACGGTTTTTGGCGTTTCATTTTTGGAAAACACATATCTAGAATCGTGCTATTTTCCATCAATAAACGAGAAAATTTCCTCACAGGGTAAGGTGTCCG
>CAZILY010000304.1:0-1885 GCA_964540175.1 uncultured Pelolinea sp.
TCAACAAACCAGGTGCGCATTGTTGGCGGCAGAGATGAACAAAGATCTGCCCAAAAGCCCAATGGCCATATTGCAACCTTAATCCAAACTGCTGACAATAATCCAATAGATAGCACAACGCGTATCGTATGCGGTAGTTGGGCAGTGAGATTAAAATTCTGGCTGATGTTAAATGTGCCGCTGATAGCGTAAAAAAGGAAGATAGCTATTAGTAAACCGATATCCCCTAAGCGGAAATTTAAAAAAATCAGTTTCGTGTTATCCCAAGTTTTTCTTCCTGCGTTAGACAATGCCAGGGATGCGACAACCACACACAATCCAGTTGCCTCCAGTGCAGCGTAACGCAGTAAAAAATGTTCAGTAAGGAAAGCAACACTTGCCGTGGAAATTGAAATGAGGGTCAACCCTAATTGTTGGGAGGAAGTAGATGGGTTTTCGCGACGATAGATGATAATCACCGATAGTAGTGAAATACTTAGCAGCAAAACCAACAAAAGAGAGGATTTGTCAAAAATTAAACACACTTTATCCGCGGAGGGCTGCCAAGTTAGACAAAATCGAAGTGGTGAAGCGGAAAAAAAAGCGCTCAATGTTGATGTAATCATTGCGAACATGTTGAGAATAAACAAATAGAACGTCAGTTGACTGCTTAAACGACGTGAAAAAAGAATAAATATTGCGCCCAAGCTAATGGGAAGAATTAGCAATGTAAGAACTAATAATATGGCCATTATCCCCTCAACTTCCTCAAGAGATCAATATCCCCACTAGGAATATTGCTGAATATGCTAACGATCATAGCCAGAGCTAATGCAATTACGATTGTTTCCACAATGAGGGCGGAGATGATCATGGTCTGTGCTAAATTCATATTTTCCTGTAATTTTCCTGCTAGAACCAATGCCAAAGTCACACCTTGGAGCATGATCTTCAAGCCAAAGACCTGCTTAAAGGCATTCCGTTGACTGATCAGGCAAATCCAACCTAAGATAAAAAGAATAATGCTAAAGAATGATAAGAATTCAATTTGCATCATCAATATTCCCTTTTGGTTTTTCTTCGTCTGGTGAAGGAAGAAGCGCAGCCACACCAAACGCGCCGGCAAGCAATAAACCAATTTGAATAATTAGATCTAAGGGATGTTCCTCCCAGAGAAATTCTTGAAAAGAAATCTCATTAATAGGTTCATCTTGAAGTTTATCTAATGACATCGGGGTTGGTTCGTACATTGAGCAGGCTGATGAAAACAGTAACAACATGAACAACGGCAGGACAAACAATCCATATCTCTTCTTGGATACCATGCTTATTTTTGCTTCCTTTCGGTCAGGCTTATGGCCATAATGAAAAGCATGCTGATCAGCCCAGCACCGATGCTGAGTTCAAATCCACCTGCAAACGGGGCGTCCAGATCGAAAAAAATGATAGCAAGTAAACAACTGCTTAATCCAAGCGCAATAGCTGCAAATAGCAGGCGTTGGGAAAAGATTGCATAAGAGGAAAACATGACCATCAAGATCAATAAAATCAAATTATCGATCATCGATAATCTCGTTGATGGCAACTAAATGGCATCCATATGGCTGCGAATATTTCGTAGTCTTATAATTTGTCATTGTAAAGATGTCTCAACTCGAATGGGGGTCTTTAAAAAGAAGCGTCGAGTTCGGCGCTAACATCATTATAAACGAAAAATTAGTTGACAATTCTGTAAAGTGTTTATTAGAAGGGGAGGAAATACTTATGTAATCATACTGACTAGAGTTGACCAGGATAGCAAACGTATCTTTTTGGTGCTGATGAGTACGATAGAATTTTTATTAATTTATAATAGTGGAGTCGTCTTTCCCGTTTGATTTACCCTCTCTCTCACAAGAAAAACTCA
>CAZILY010000305.1:0-1879 GCA_964540175.1 uncultured Pelolinea sp.
CTGGATGCTCACTTAGGGCGTCTGGCTGCTTACCTGCGGCTTCTGGGCATTGATTGTTTGTACCGCAATGATTATACTGATGAAGAAATAACGGAAATTTCTCATCATGAAGTTCGAATCTGCCTGACACGTGACCGCGGCCTGCTAAAACGCAATCTGATCACACGCGGCTACTGCCTCCGTTCAAAGGATTCGCGCCAGCAGGTGAAAGAAGTGCTGCGCCGTTTTGACCTTGTCAGGAAAGTTAACCCTTTTTTGCGCTGTGTGCACTGCAATGGGCTGCTTGAAGACGTGGACAAAGAAGAGATTGTAGATCAGCTTTTACCTAAAACCAAACGATATTATGATGAATTCAGGCGCTGCTCTGAATGCGGCCAGGTTTACTGGAGGGGATCTCATTTTGAGCGGATAGTTAAATTGATTGAAGGTTTATTGGAATAAGGGATATCGAAAAGTTTTTTTGGCAGCCACAGGATGAGGGGATTGCCGCACCCCGCTGTGCAGGGTTCGCGATGACACTTGCGCTTAGCGCTTGAATCCAGGTCTTTCGTATCGAGATTTTTAGTGAAAATATTTTGTAGCTACAATATGAGGCATTCTCCGAGGTCACAGAGTTGATTTTGGTTTTCATCTATGTAACGGCGGCATTTACCGGGAAAAGCACATCCTTTATCACAGCGAACAACACAACCCTCAACCGGCTGGGTGTTTTCCGCCTGCTCATCAACAATCACTTCTGGGGTGGGCTGTAGTTGCGGTGCCGGGGTAGATTGAGTCAGGTTTTCTTGTGAGGTTGATCCCCGCCGCTTACCCCTTTTTTTCCCGTTTTCTGCTTGTGCCAGCTGCGCTATTGGTTCTTCCGTCGCCATCGGCGTTGATGTTGGAACAGACTGATCGGCTTCAATTGTCTCGATTCTTGGATCAGGGAGCGGGGCAGTTTTGGGAATTGCCAGTGCGGACGCCGCCTTGAAAAGGCCAAATATTCCCACAGCAGAGATCACGCCAATGGTTTTTAACGCGTCACGGCGAGTGTAAACGGATGCGGTGTGTGGGGCAGGTACAGGAGGTTTTCTGATTGGAAAACGAAAAAGGTTGAGCGTTTTCGTGAAAAATTTCCAATGCAGCCCCATTTTCACGATCAAGAGCAGCAATCCTGTGATCGATGAGATGATATGGATAGACCGCAGAAGCATATAATCTAAAAGAAAAACATCAAGCCAGGTTGAAATTAACACACCGGTGATAGTGATGATGAAAACAGCTAAAAGAAGCGCCCCATCTAAAAGATAATATATCCGCACTCGGCCGGACATCTTTTTAAATAAGCGCCTGGATACGTTCAGTATCCATGTCCAATGGGTGATGACATGGACTGCTAAAATCCCTGCCGCAGCGATTCCAAGATACTGGTGCAATCCCAAGCCGGTCAGGTCGATAAAATAGGTCAAAATAAAGCTTACAAGCAAAGCGATGTTAGCAAATATTTTGATTGTTTTCTTAAAATTCATTATATAGATACCATCTACTTAATCTGATGTCCTTTTGACCAGCAGAATAATAAAACAATTCCCTCTATTAGGATAATGTGTATCGTCATTCAACCATATGACCGCAGTCATATGGTTGAATATGCCGGAGAGGGTTTTTATGCCATCGTTTTGTTCCGAATGATAGGGTTTTTGTTGGGTTTGAAAAAACAACCTAACCTGATCTTCAGGATGTCAGGCAGAGGTGGTGGGTTAGAGCAGCCAGCCATATCGAAACGGCGGCGCTTACTTTATCAACCTCTTCATGAAACTTGCTGTCGGCTGGAATTAAGAGCGATGCTTTTCATTATTTACTGCCCAATGATGGCGCGGGCTGCTCGGTGACTTTTCTA
>CAZILY010000306.1:0-688 GCA_964540175.1 uncultured Pelolinea sp.
AATAATGTTGGTAACCGACAATTACGATTTGAATATAGCATAGATGGCACAACTATAAGCTATACGGGAAGAAATTTAGTAGATTTTTGCGCAACTGTCTGGACCCATTTAGGCGTAGCACGATATGGCAGCGAGCTTTATCTTTACCAGGGCGGGGCCATCCTTGGTGATCCGGGGTCTATTGGAACGCTGTATGACAATGAAACTGATGGTGATGATTTTGTCATCGGCGCTGCTGACGGCGGGACCGCTGAATTCATAGATGCTCAGATTGCATTGGTCCGAATCCATAAAACTTATCGCAGCGCAAATTACATGAGCAGTTCATGTGATAATAATGATGACGATTTTATTACTTTCGGTGATGAGGAAAATCAGGGCATTTTGTTGACCGAAGGATTTGAATCTGTTTCATCGATGACGGCCATGATCCTTCCCTATGCTGGCCCCGTTGATGCGTCTGCCGGGTTTATTTCCGTTGGTGCTTTGGCCTGTACTATTCCAGGGGTTATTGGAGTTACGGTTAATGATCCTCGGGTGTTTATATTTTCATTATCGGCTCCAGGATATGAAGCAAAAACATTTAAAATTTCTTCTTTTTCAACCCGGATCAGGTCCGGTGATCCTACTTATTTGCAAGTCGTTATTCCGGTTGACGACGACCCATTATCTGGCTTTGATATTGACG
>CAZILY010000306.1:698-1876 GCA_964540175.1 uncultured Pelolinea sp.
CTCAGACCGGGTGACTAATGGTGTGATGGTTTTGCGTATGGGATATAAGCGGGATGGGGATATTATTTTATCAGAGGGCGTTTCTATTGTCGATCTGGAAGACATTGCCATTGAAGAGGGTCCAACGAAAACAAGTATCAGCCTAACCGGTCATCGAACAGAAACCTTTAATACAAAAACGGTGGCTCTGGCCGGAACCAGTTATCAAAAAACAACCAACGGTGCTCTGCGGGTACGCTGTACTCCTGATCTATACTTGAGGCCCGGCGATACGGCTGAAGTTAACGGCGAAAGTTTTACTGTAGATTCTATTTCGTGGTCGGTGTCTATGGCTACTGTTAAGATCCGCGAAACCTATGAAATAGCGGAGGCGGCTTAATGGGTAAAGGAACAATTATAGCTCATATAGAGGCCGGTCAATATACAGTAACGCTGGTAAAAGAGCGCGCCCGGATCATTGCGGGTATTGCTATATTGACGACTCGTATTGCCGCCCTTGAAACCCGGATTGCTGCTCTTGATGACGGTAAAGAAAAAAGCCTGGTTATGTTGGAAAAAGCAGCCTTGGAGTTACGAAAAACACGCCTTGAAAATGCTCCGGCAGATCCTACGGTGACGGCCTGGTGTGCAGATTTGACCGAAGATTTAACTGGCAGTGTGGGGACAATAGAAATTCCAGGCGAACGAGGAACTGTCGAAATCCAACCCGGTTATGACAGCAATGCCGCTTATTCCGAGATCCGAGATGGTCAGCTTCAAGATGCAATTGCTTCTACTCCAGTCGGATCGTTTTTTAATTTATCAATGCTTCCTGCCTGGCAGAGATGGTATCCAACGTTTAGATTGGGCGTATTGTCTGCCCTGGACACGGACAATGATTTATGCACCGTCACCCTTGATGCGGCGGTTAGCAGCGCCCAAGGGCTCAACATCAACCCTGATGATACTGTTTTTACCAGCGTGCCTATTGAATACATGGAGTGCAATTCTATCGCGTTCCAAAACGATGATCGTGTGGTGGTGGAGTTTACCGATCAATCTTGGGATAACCCAAAAGTGATCGGCTTTGAAACAGAGCCCCGGATTTGTGCCACTGCCGATGTTTATGTGGTCGTTTATTTCAATGCAGGAGCAAGTTGGCATTGGGACTATCCGACAAGGTTGTGGGTGTGGAATCT
>CAZILY010000307.1:0-1852 GCA_964540175.1 uncultured Pelolinea sp.
TGGTGTTCATCTGCCAAAACCCAGAAAAATAACAGTGTATTAGAAAAGATAACCCAACCATGGTTTGCAGATGAATTGTAAGGTACCAAAGGGCAAGTTTTTTACCGCTAAATTCGGTTAATGCGCCCGCAATAACTTCTGATTTTGCCTTGGGAATATCGAAGGGTTCCCGTTTCAATTTGCCGATCAAGCCAGCCAGAGAGAGTAAAAACCCGATTATTTGTAAAAAAATAAAGGGGCTTTCTTTTATTTGTTCCAAACGGATATCCGCGAGCGACCAAGAGCCGCTGGCTATCGCCGTGCCGCTCATTGCCAATAGAAAGAGCACCTCGTATGAAAAATACTGCAACAAAGCCCGGTTGCCCCCAATAACAGAATACACACCCCGGGTTACCCAACCAGCAAGAAAATACATTAATGATGGCATGCTTAGTAAGAATAAAAGGACTATGAAATCACCCTGGAAAGAGGGGGCTGACTGAATTGCAATCGGAAGGTAAAAACTGGCAGTGAGCACCGAAGCAAATGAGATTAGTGGTAACAACGCGGCAAAAAACAGATTGGATCCAACCGGTAGAATATCTTCTTTTGCAAATAATTTCACCAAATCAGCCAGGGGTTGATACCATGGAGGACCAACTCTCCCCTGGAAACGAGCGATCAATTTGCGATCTAGCCAATGCAAGAAAAGGGCGGTCACCAGCAGAAAAAGGAAACCCGGGAAAATGAAGATTCTAAAGAATAGATCAAATTGATTCATGTTGTCAATTTCCTTTTTTTTACCTATCTCCGCAAGCGATGCATAAATCCACTCCAGCAATCACGGCTGATACGTCTGCTAGCTGCATATTTTTTAACTGCCCCGGCAGGGTTATTAAAGTAGTTAAAGTGGGGGTGCGGATTTTCAAGCGAGCAGGTTTTTGACTGTCATCGCTGCGTATATAATAAAAAACTTCTCCTCGGGGTGCCTCAGCCCGGCTTACAACTTCCCCTGCTGGTACTCTGCGTGGGGCAGTTACTGATACAGGTCCATCCGGTAGATTATGAATGATCTGTGTACACAATCGAATTGCCTGAATAGTCTCAAGAATCCTTAGAATTGAACGCGCCCACACATCACCTTCAGTCATTAGCGGAACTTCAAAATCGAGTTCATCGTAAGCAGCATAAGGTGCATCACGGCGAATATCAATATCTAGACCTGAGGCACGAGCGACGGGACCCACAACACAAAAACGCTTTATATCTTCTAATGAGAGATTTCCGATATTACGGGTCCTGGCTCGGAAACTACGGTCATTTTCTATCGACCGCAAGATTTCCTCAACGCGAATGGTCAGTTCTTGTAAACTCTTTTGCAGAAGGGAAAGGTGTTTCTCGTTTATATCTACGCGGACACCACCGATTATGTTAACAGAATGAGAAACACGGCCGCCAGAAATCTCTTCCATAATGTTCAAAACAATCTCCCTGTCTCGCCAGGCATACATGAAGAGAGTGTTGAAGCCGATGTTCTTGGAGAGCACACCAAGCCAAAGAAGATGGCTGTGGATTCTTTCCAATTCACATAAAAGCATACGGATATACAAACCGCGTTTGGGAACTTTGAGTTTTAATAAAGCTTCCACCGATTGACAATAGGTGGTTGAATGGATATGGGAACAAATTCCACAAATACGTTCAATAAGATACACATTTTGAATATAGGTGCGTCGTTCAGCTAATTTTTCAATACCCCGGTGTACGTAGCCTAAGCGCAAAGTGCTGTCAGTCACTTTTTCCCCTTCTAATGAAACGAGGAAAGAAAGAGGTTCTTTTAGCAAGGGATGTTGCGGGCCAATTGGTACTGTGA
>CAZILY010000308.1:0-1850 GCA_964540175.1 uncultured Pelolinea sp.
GATCAGATACTTGCTTTGCGCGTAGAATTTTTTTATTAAGCATTTTTCCCCAATACGGTCCCAGACTGCAGTGCGCTGAACCCGTCACCGGATCCTCCTCAATGCCAACCCTCGGAGCAAAGTATCGGGAAATAAAATCAAATTCAGCCACATCTGAAAGGCTGGTTGCAATCACGCCTTGAGCATCCAACAGCTTCATAAGGTTAAAATCGGGAGTTAAATTATATATATCCTCTGGATCACTAAACACAGCCATGAAATTTTTGCCGCTACTGTATATTTCAACTGGCTTACATTTCAATGCTTGAATGACCGCATCTCCTGTAGCAACCTCTTCAGTAGTAAAAGAAGGAAAATCCATCTCGATCCATCCATCAATATATGACGTCGTTAACACGCCACTTCGGGTCGTAAATTTGATCAACTCGCTTTTTTCAACAATTTCCTTTTCATATAAGATGTGTGCTGCTGACAGGGTAGCATGCCCGCATAAATCCACTTCTGTTGCGGGGGTAAACCAGCGTAAGTTATACGACGTCTTTTCACCAATTAAGAATGCAGTCTCGGACAGGTTCATTTCACGTGCAACCGATAGCATCCAATCTTCTGATTGGCCTTTATTCAAGAGAACCACACCGGCGGGGTTTCCGTTAAATGGTTGAATAGTAAATGCATCCACCTGAAATATTGATTCATTCATAAGTGCCTCCTCATTGTCATACAGAATTATAGAATATAGATTATTTCTATGAGTATAATTATCCTCTGATTAATACGAGACCAATTATATCTATGTGGATTGAGAAAATTCTGAAAATTGACCGAGACGCCTCCCGCCGCTTTCTTCTATCAGAAGAAAAAATATTTCTACGCAAATTTGCTGCTTTTTTTGCGCATTCTGGTGATTCCTGGTTCCTTGAAATTGGTCTCTTCCTGATCTGGATATTTTCCAAAGGCAAATGGCATTCTTATTCCGCACTATTTGCAGGTGCGATTGTCATTCAAGCCGTGATTGTAATCACAATAAAATTTCTCATCAAGCGTCGCCGCCCTGAAGGTGACTGGGGCGCCGTGTACAGAAACACGGATCCGCACTCTTTTCCTTCTGGCCATGCTGCCCGCGCGATCATGCTTTCAAGCATTTCCTTTGGGTTGGGGATTGATTTACTTGGATGGATATTACTTTTTTGGGGCATCTGCGTCAGTTTTGCACGTGTGAGTCTGGGTGTTCATTACCTGATAGACATTATCGCAGGTTGGATGATCGGCATAATCCTCGCAGCAGGTATCCTGGCAGCACAGCCGATTTTTTATCGTCTTTTTCCATTCGCGTTCTGATCGTCACCATGAATTATTTCTTTATTCAACCGTTTTTTTCACTCCTCCAGTCAAATTTCACTAATATCTTTTACGTATGAGTATTTATGATAAACTTAATGGTTAAAAAACCAAAAATAATAAAGGAGAGTTTTAGAATGTCATCAATGAAGACAGTAAAAGTTACGGCTGAAGGACCAGATGGTTGGGTGGTTACAACACACTCAGGCAAGCACGTTTCAATCGTTGATCAACCGGAAGCAATGGGAGGAACAGACTCAGGACCTACTTCATTAGATTATATTTTCGTTGCATTGGGGAGCTGTTTAATATCGGTCGCCAAGATCGTAGCAGGACAGCAGAAGATTGATCTTCGCGGAGTTGAAGTTGAAGTGTCCGGCGATCTAAATCTGGATGTTCTGCGCGGTCAGGAAAAGAACGAACGCGCGGGATTCCCATCCATCACTGTTGCAGTTAATATAGATGCAGATTTAACCAAAGAGGAGAAAGAGGCATTTATGGAAGAAGTTGAT
>CAZILY010000309.1:0-1848 GCA_964540175.1 uncultured Pelolinea sp.
GATGTAACATATGTGGATGGTATTCCTGTTTATGGATGCCTTGGTTCCGCAGAAGATGCCATTGTTGACCTGGGATGCCAGGAGATCACCATGGCAGTTGAGAATGCCTATCTGCCCTTCAACTATATTGTCACAGAAACCATGCAGGCAGAAGGATGGGATTATGAAGTTTTCACTGAAATCTGCGAACGACTGCACTGTCAACCGGTTTTTGCTGAGACTGCCTGGGAAACTATGGTCCAACAGGTACAGGAAGGCCAATTCGACGTAGCTGGTGATGGTATTACGATCAATGATAAACGTGATGAGAATGGCGATTTTTCTATCGGATATGTCAATACAGTCATGCGTCTGTTGGTAAATACAGGCGAAGACCGCTTTACCTCAATTGAAGAATTAGTTGCAAATCCAGATTTGGTTATGGGCACACAGATCAATACCACCAACTATGAAACAGCAATCGAGTACCTTCCAGAAGAACGTGTGAAGGCCTTTGACACCTTCCCGTTTGCAAATGCTGCTTTGCTTACTGGCGACATTGATGCTGTGATTATGGATGAGGTTGTTGGACTTGGATACCAGGGTGAGAACGCGGATGTATTGGAACTTCTTGGTCCTGCGATCACCAGTGATGAACTCGGATTCTACTTCCCCGAGGGAAGCGACCTGGTTGATCCTTTCAATCAAGCACTTCAATCCATGATGGACGATGGGTTTCTCAATGACGTGAACCTCAGGTACATGGGTCCGACATTTGCGCTAACCGGTGACGATGTTCAATAAATAAAATAAAGGAAATTGCTGGCTGGGTGAAATCCAGCCAGCAAAATTTATAACAGTTTTACTTAAGTGATTCAAAGAAAGACATAAATGGAAAAGCCTGAGCGAAGAAGTTTCAAAGAGCAAATTAACAAATTTCCCTGGTGGCTGGTGAGCATTGGACTGGTCATTATTATCACTTTAATTTTAATTATCAATGCCCCCTCTTTCAACGAAGCTTTTGTTGTTATGAGTGCGGGGATAAGCACGACGATCACAATTACCCTTATCGGTTATAGTATTTCACTCTTAATCGGATTAATTGTAGGGCTTGGTCGAGTTTCTTCAGGGGTAATTGCAAAAAATATGGCGACCTTTTATATTGAGATAATACGAGGGATACCAATGCTGGTTCTGATTTTTTTCATCGCATTGGTGATCATTCCAGGGGCAATTCGACTTCTTAGTTTAATCGGCGATAAATTTATTGGAATCGGCTGGACATCTGTGGGTGAACCGCTTGCCAGAGTTAATATCCGTATGGTCTCGATGAGTTTTCGGGCTGTTATCGCCCTCTCAATTACTTATGGAGCATTCTCTGCGGAAATATTCCGTGCAGGCATTCAATCAATTCACCCCGGGCAAATGCAAGCCGCGCGCTCACAGGGGATGAGCTACGGGCAGGCGATGTGGAATGTGGTTCTACCGCAGGCGATCCGAAATATGCTGCCAGCGCTTGGTAATGATTTTATTTCTATGCTGAAAGACTCATCCCTTGTATCCATACTTGCCGTCCGGGATGTGACCCACCTTGCACGATTATATGCGGGCGGTTCCTTTCGGTTTACTGAAGCGTATTCGACCCTTGCGGTTTTATATCTCTGTATGACCATTTTGCTTTCACTAGTAGTTAAATTTATCGAAAGGCGGATCTCAACAAATGACGAATCCTAATGGAAATCACATGATCGAGATTAAAAATCTAAACAAATGGTTTGGCGATCTTCAGGCGCTGAATAATGTCAACCTCACAGTGCAACAAGGGAAGGTGCTGGTTGTAATCGGACCCAGTGGATCTGGCAAATCAAC
>CAZILY010000310.1:0-1845 GCA_964540175.1 uncultured Pelolinea sp.
AAACTGGAGCAGATATGCAATTCCGAGGGCATCCACATCAAACCGGAAGCAATAGTACCGATGACATGCCATTTCGCCCATTTATTTATTTCAGCCGCTACCGGTGCTTTTCGTTGAAACGCAACGGTAAGATAACCCCGTGCAAAAGTGACCAGCGTAAAAACACCTATCCACAAAACAAGTTTCCATGAAGGTAGAACTTGCCAAAATACAAAGCAGAGCGAAATAGCGACCACAAGGACACCCACCAAACCAACCCACGATTGATTGTAGAGCTGCTTTATCTGGGCTTCCCTAACTTTGAGAACAATATCAAGGTTTTCCTTTGTTTCCAATCCTGCCATTGAATTGTTCATGTCATACATGATTCCCGTGTAAAAGACCTTGAGTAAACGGTAAATCCGAAAACTCGGATTCTAACCAATTAGTATTACACAATA
Source organism: uncultured Pelolinea sp. (assembly GCA_964540175.1). GTDB lineage: Bacteria > Chloroflexota > Anaerolineae > Anaerolineales > Anaerolineaceae > Pelolinea. The sequence goes on from CAZILY010000310.1 coordinate 441, forward strand.
ACGCCCAAATAACTGTATATCTATATTATATATAATAAAAACCGGTATCCACTGAGAGTAGTGGTTCTTGTTAAAAGTGAGCTCGGCAGGATTCGAACCTGCGCCCTGGCGGAAAATATTTCAATTCCTGATTGGTATCAAAATTGATCCTTTGAAAACAGAATGTTTTAAGATTCAAAAATAAATATCGAGTGGGAGTATAAACCGAACATATGGTTTAATGTGCCTTTGCAGTTTGGGCTAGAAAAGCTTCAACTACTCGGGGATCAAAATGTTTCCCGGATTGATCTTGAATATGCTTTAGGGTCTTTTGCTTAGACCAAGCTTTACGGTAGGGACGATCCGAGGTAAGCGCATCCCACACATCAACAATGGCGAAGATGCGCGCCGCAAGGGGAATTTCTTCTCCCTTGAGGCCGTCTGGGTAACCCGTACCATCCCATTTCTCATGGTGGAATGAAGGTATTTCCAGGGCGCGCTGCAGGTAATTGATTGGGGAAAGCCATTGCAAGGCATGAACAGGATGTTGCTGCATGATCTGCCATTCTTCATCAGTGAGTTTACCTGGCTTCTGTAATATGGCATCAGGAATTCCCATCTTGCCGATATCGTGCAGCAGAGCTCCCCGGCGGACATGAATCATCATATCTTCACTCATACCCATTCTATGCGCCAGATCCTCCGTCATATCAACCACCCGACGGCTGTGGCCTTCGGATTCAAGATCTTTCAGCTCAAGTGCACGTGCCCAGCCCTCAATTGTAGCATCATAGGCGATCATCAAATTCATTTTTGATTTCTGCAGATTAGTGAACATATTGATATCATTAATGGCAATAGCTGCCTGATTTGCAACCTGATGCAGGAAAATTAATGACTCACCCCTCAGATCAAGGGTAGTCCTTTGAAAGATTTCAAGTACGCCGATTACATTTCCTTTTGCGATCAGAGGAACGCCATAATAGGCACCGGTTTTTTCTTTATAGATCTGAGGAAATATTTGGGAGATATAATCATCTTGGTTTATAACAGGGATGAACACATCTTGTCTATTCTTTATGACCTCCCAGGCTTGGCCCTGGCCAAATTGCATATCAGGATATTTGAGATCTTCGGTAAACACCCCGCGAGCTTGAATGAATTGTAAGTCTTGGGAAGCAGGATTGTATTCCAGCACAACCAGAGCGTCAAGCTGCAGCAGTTTCAGCAACGTGTCGAGAATAATAGGTAGAGTTATAGCTAGGTTAAAGCTGCCTATAATTGCTTGATCTATTTTGCGAAGACCGTTCAATCGTTTGATGTATTGCTGGTTTAATTCCTCTGCCTGCACCTTTTCAGCAATTTCGATTACAAGCTGTTTATTCCTCTCATCTAATTCGACTGTGCGCAGCTGTACTTCTTCTTC
>CAZILY010000311.1:0-1833 GCA_964540175.1 uncultured Pelolinea sp.
TCGAACAGGTTGCTATGTCCAATAATGCCTGGCCGTTCGACGCGGATGGCAATGTGACTATGAATACACCCGAAATGATCGAGGCGTTGAAATTCTATACTGACTTACAGCGCTGCGCAATACCCGGTCCGCAATTTTGGAAGGGTGCTCGAGAGTCATATGAACTTGATCAGTCCGGAATGTTAGTTTACAGTACCTATATCATGGATGACCTCGTTGATGGGTCAGGTATAGAGGGCGGAAACATCGAGATCGCTGTAGAAGATCTTGCTGGAAAATCTGGTTTTGCTCCATTAATGGAAGGACCTGGTGGAGATTCTGCTTCTTATGGGCAGTTAGTTGTTGCAGCTTTGACAATCGACGCTGATCCTGAGGCAGAGGCAGTTGTTGAATATTTCCTAACCAAAGGGTACATCGACGTACTCAAGTTATCTCCGATGGGGAAAGTTCCCGTGTTGAAGAGTGCCCTGGCAGAATGGAAAGGCCTGAGCGAATATTTCGCTTATTACTCGGATGACACACTCACCCAAATCGCGGATGGGTTTGAAACAGCTAATCGGTGGCTATATAATCCTACCTACGGACCAGTAGAAATCGCAGTAATTGGAGACATCCAAGGACGTAATTTGATTTCGCAAGTAATCAGCAATATAGCGTTAGAGGGTATTATGACACCTGAGACGGCAGCTGAATTCTTACAGGAGCAAGTTGAAGTTCTTTTAGCTGATCGACAATAAACAATATCGGTAAATAAACAAAGAAAGGGCGCTTTTTATAAGCGCCCTTTTGATAAAAAATTCGTACTGTTTAATGAAATTCTTTTTTATAGGATCTGAGTTTATAAGAGGTTGTAAAGATGAGAAATAATTCTAAGTCTAACCTAAAAAAACAAAAACGCGGGTCATTGGAAAGAAAAGAAGCTCAGTTAGCAGGGATATTAATCACCCCTACCATTCTAATTGTATTCGGATTGATCCTTTTCCCGGCATTTTTCAGCATCTGGGTCAGTTTTCATGATGTCAGACTTGGGAATTTAAACGACGTGTTTCATGCGCCTTTTGTAGGATTTGATAATTATGTGAGGGTATTTAATGACTTTGCTTTCAAGTACCAAGGAGCTGATAGCTGGGGAGCAGCGGTTACCAGCATTGTGTATTCTTTCGCGTCTACTATTTTAACTATTACTGTTGGTTTAATCGCTTCTCTATTGCTAAATCAAAAATTTCGTCTCCGCGGGATAGCCAGATCAATATTTTTGGCCCCCTATGTGGCGCCGATTGTCAGCGTAGCGTTTGTGTGGCGCTGGATCCTTGATCCTCGTCCTTCCGGCGTTCTAAACGATATCTTAATGCGATTAGGTTTGATCGATCTTCCAAAAGCGTACCTGGCGACGCGCGGTCTGGCTCTTTTACTGATGATATTCTTCCAGGCCTGGCGTTATTTTCCTTTTGCCATGCTGATGATCTTGGCCAGGCTGCAAGCTATTGATGGAACTTTATACGAAGCTGCTGAAGTTGATGGGGCAAACACGTGGCAAAAATTCTTGTATATCACTATACCAGAACTACGCTATGTTTTAGGCGCAATATTTCTGCTTCGGCTAATTTGGACATTCAATAAATTCGATGATATTTATTTACTAACAAATGGGGGGTACGGCACCAATGTGCTGCCTGTTCTAACCTATCAATTTAGTTTCAAACTTTTTAATTTTGGTGTAGGCGCGGCAGTAGCGATGATCCTTTTGGTTGTATTAGCCATATTCATGGCGCTTTATGTTGGAATTGTAATGAAGAAAATTGAGGAGTAATCGATGGATACTGAACGCTTAAC
>CAZILY010000312.1:0-1833 GCA_964540175.1 uncultured Pelolinea sp.
TGAACACTAACACCTTACGATTGAACTCAATAACCAACAATCTTGATTTACACCCAGCCATAACTGGTATCAAGAGGGTTTCACCTGATCGCAGGGGTCGGGCCACTTACAAAGGTCTTAGGTTGACGGAATATCTCGGCATTTGGCCAGTTTTATAGAAACCTCTGCGCCAGGTGAACTGCGACGATGTGTCTTACATCTACAACACAATTTACTTTTCAAACAAAAGGCTCCTGACCAAAAAATTGAAAGGATAAAGCAGAAATAATTGATGAAAACAATATTGAACAAAGACAAGCTGAATAATCTTACCAATGAGATATGGAAATCGGCGGAACGGCTGCGGGGTAAATTCAAGGCCTATGAGTATCAGAGTGTTATTTTGCCGATCATTGTTATTCGGCGGTTGGAGTGTGTGTTGATCTCATGGCGGGAAATACAGGCATCTGAAATTCTGAAAAAACGCCCGGACATAAAAGAAGAAGCGCTTGCAACCCTGGTTAAAAAGCTTGAACTGAATCCCAAGAAATCACCATTCTCCAATAAGACCAATTGGACGCTTTCAGCTATCTGCAAGGAAGACCCAACCTTGATGGAGAAGAATTTTCGTGACTATATCAAAGGTTTTTCCGAAAACATTCAGGATATTATCGACCATTTTGATTATCGGGCCATTGTTGGCCGTATGGTAAAAAATGCCCGGCTTGCCCCGATTTTACGGCAGTACGCCAATGAAAAGTTAGGGCCGGATCATCTGTCCAATCTTGAAATGGGTTATATCTATGAAGAGCTGTTGCGGCGCTTTTCAGAGCAGAGCGGCGAAGAGGCCGGAGAGCACTTTACCCCTCGTGAGGTTATCCGGCTGATGGTGGAGTTGCTTGATATTCCATTGCCGCAAAAGCACCTCTCTATTTATGATCCCGCCTGTGGCACCGGCGGTATGCTGTCCATTGCCAAGGAACATCTGCTGGACAAAGCCGCGACTGATAAGGAAAAGGAAGATGTGGAGCGGTTGGTCACCGTCCACGGCCATGAACTCCAACCCGGCAACTATGCCATATGTCAATCGGATATGCTGATCAAAGACGATAAGCAGGCCGAGATTTGTTACGGCAATTCACTGATTCCCCATTCCGAACAAAGCCGGGAGCCGGGCGACCAACTGGCCGGAGTGCAGCATAAGTTTGATTTTATGCTCAGCAATCCTCCTTTTGGCGTTACCTGGGGCGGCAAAGACGGTTATGAAAAGGAGGCGAAAAAATATAAGACAAGCCGTTATCGGGCCGGCATGCCGCGCACCAATGACGGGGCCCTGCTTTTTTTGCAAACCATGCTTGCCAAGATGAAGCCTGTCAGCAAGGGCGGCAGCCGTATTGCCATTATCTTTAATGGTTCGCCCCTGTCCAATGGCGACTGTGGTTCCGGCGAAAGCGAAATCCGCCGCTGGATTCTTGAAAATGACTGGCTCGATGCCATTGTCATGCTGCCCGACCAGTTGTTTTATAATACCGGTATTTACACCTATATCTGGCTGTTGACCAACAACAGACCGGTTTTGCGTAAAGCACAAGTAAGGATCATTGACGCGAGAAAGCAGTTTGATAAAGAGCCAAAATCATTCGGCAATAAGAGAAACCGTATTCTGGACCGGCACCGGCAGCGGATTGTAGCGATGTATCGCAGCAAAGAGACGGATGATCTGCAAGATGACTTTGTCAAAATATTCAAGAACAAGGATTTTGCCTTTCATAAGGTTAGTGTGGTCTTCTGGCAGACCGATGAAAATGACCGGCCCGCCTGGCTTACCGAACCGTATACCAAGGCCTTTACGCC
>CAZILY010000313.1:0-1831 GCA_964540175.1 uncultured Pelolinea sp.
GTCGTTATCTGCTTGGAAATTTTGATGCTTTGACAGAAGGCGACCGCGCGGCGCATCGGCTCGGGATCGGTGGATTTAAGCAGATCTGCATCAAGCAACATTCGCTTTGAAAGGGCGTTGATACAGCCAATGAGTTTTGAAGCGTCATCCGTATTGATTTCAGTGCTACCGCTGGCGATTGCCTTTTGGAGTGCTGGCGGTATTTGATCGTCACGCAAAGTCAGGACCAGCACTTTGTAATCTGAAAGCAAGTCTCTTTCTACCGATTCACCGAAACCGATCCGGTAGAATTCCTCACCGAACATTGCAGGATCGTCCATGGAGCAGAGAATCGCGTCGGCGTCCTTTGCCTTGCTTTTGCTATCATCGCTGTAAAGCTTGGGCGTGGCCGTCATGTAGATGCGTTTTTTGGCATGAATCACATTATCGTCATGGACTTTGACAAAATGGGAGTCGTCTTCCCCAGCCAAAGTGACGCCGGTTGTGCGGTGTGCTTCGTCGCAGATAACAAGGTCAAATATGCAGCGTGTCGGTTTTTTCTTATTGAGCGCCTTTTGGGCCTTTGAAACAACCGCAATAGAGTGATAGGTCGAAAAGAAGACCGTCATGCCCTTCTTAGATGTTTTCTCAATATTCTCGAACTGACTCACGATGGATTTGACGTTGGTAGAAGCTGGAAGGGCAATGTCTTCAATGGTAAAGCCGCCAATATCCTCATTCCGAGTGCGCTGCTGGCTCACGCCGGTATCCGAACAGATGCAGATGGCATTCAGCGGGTCATCAGCTTCGGCGCTCCACTCCCGCAAGGTTTGGCCCATGAGGGATATCGAAGGGACAAGAAACAAGACGATGCCCTTGCCTTTGGTCTCATGTTCCGCGATTTTAAGTGCAGTGTATGTTTTGCCCGTACCGCAAGCCATAATCATCTTGCCCCGATTTTCAATCTTGAAATGCTCGTGAGCGTTTTCAAGGGCGTTCTTTTGATGATCCCTTAGCTTTTTCTTTGGCAGGAGAGATTGAGTACCGGACAGTCCTTCTTCCAGTTTTTCCCATTTCACGGGCGCTTGCCGTAAGTCCGTAAGGCTGATTTTGAAGACAGGCGGATTTTGGCCGCGAATCGTAAGTACGGCCTGACTGTTCCATTTATTTGTTGTGGAAATCCATAGCCGGTGGGCAAAATGAACGGTTTTCAGGCTTTCATCCCGAAAGCTCTTCCCCGATGTCGCTAGAAAGCTGTCCACGGCGGGTTTATCAATGGTCGCATCTTCAGCGAAGCATTTACACTGAATCGCAGTGTAGTCACCGACCTTATCCTTGGCAACCAGGTCGATGCCGGTGTCTTTGCCCCCTAAATCTTTTCTGAATGGGAAGTCCTGCCAAAGCCAAACATTGGTAAAATAGTTCGCATAGAGGTTGTCCGTCATCAGGTACAAACGCATCAGGCGTTCAAATCGAGCACCTTTGTCACGCTCTGAGAAGGAGATTTTCCGGTATTTTGCTAGAACTTCATCAAACAGCATGGCTAGTTTCCTCACTTCTTAGAAAATTCCCACACAGCAAAAAAAGGTTCCAATCGGGATTGAATTGGCTGATACGTCGCAAGTTTGCCCGGTTATTTTTTCTCATCATCCACAACGATTTTCGCACCTGGCGAGCACCCTCCTGTCGAACTGTTAAGTAATCCTTAACAGTTGCCGTCTCCTCCAATTCGCCTTCTTTCAAGATGTTCCGGACATGAATATTCTTATTGGGTACCGTGGTCTGGCACAGTTCCGCAATTCGAATATGGGTTAGCCAGACGGTTTCAGTCTCCACCCGAACCAGGGTGCGG
>CAZILY010000314.1:0-1825 GCA_964540175.1 uncultured Pelolinea sp.
TATTTCGATGATAATTTGATCATTCCTGGTAACATAGCCAGCCATCCTCGTTGGGCATCAGTTTATCCAGAATATTCCTGGGAATGGGTATATGACGAATTAGATCATTATGACAAGAGGCACTATGACCGCTTTACCATTACCCAAAAAAGTAAAAAAGAGCTAGCTGAACTGCTTCCCTGGTGGAAAGGTCATTCTGTCTATGAACGGGTGTTGGGAAGACAGCCTGGGGAAGTAATGGACGCTTCAAATATAGGGGTGTTGAGTTGGACCGGCCAGGCGACATCTGGCGAAGGCCACATTATAGTTGACCATTCAATAGTGCTTCGGATGGGTTTTAAAGGAATCCGTAAAACCGCTTCCAATGCTCGCCAGCAGCTTGCCCTCTACGAACCAGATAGTTTACAAAAGAGAGATTTCTATGAGGCTGTGGAAATTGTATGCGACGGAGTGATTGCATATATCGCCAGGTGGGAAGATTTTCTGCTGTCTTATGCTGAAAAAGAAAAAGACAGTGACCGCCGCAAGGAAATTCTATCAATAATCGATGACCTCAGGGTTGTTCCCGCTAAAGGTGCGACAACTTTCCGGCAGGCGATAATCACTGTTTGGTTCACTCATATGATCCAGCAAATTGAGAGTAACGGCCATTCTGTATCTCTAGGGCGCTTTGATCAGTATCTTTTTCCATATTATTCTGCGGATATAAAAAGCGGAAGACTGTCAGAGGATGGGGCATTAGAGTTGATCGAGCACTTTTATCTAAAGCTTTTCACAATCATAAAACTGCGGCCCGAAAAACACTCTCGTACACAATCTGGTTACCCCATGTATCAGAATCTGGTTGTAGGTGGGCAGACACGCGATGGGAAAGACGCCACAAACGCTCTAAGTTATCTATGTTTAGCTGCACTCGCTGAAGTACGCCTTTCAGAACCCAATTTCTATATGCGCCTGCATAAAGGAACGCCGGGTGACTTTCTTGAGCAAGCTATAGAGATTGTTGGCCTCGGATTTGGGATGCCGGCATTCGTAAACGATGAGGTGATCGTGGAGTCCTTGGAGAATCGAGGTGTATCCCACGAAGACGCGCTAGATTTTTCCACAATGGGCTGTCTTGAGGTTCAGATTCCTGGTAAATGGGGCTACCGGGCAAATGGGAAAAGCAAAGTTAACGCACTGAAGATCATGGAATTAGCGCTGAATAATGGAAAGGACCCGCTTTCCGGTAAAGTCCTCAAGAAAGGATTGGGGGATGCAGTTGATTTTAAATCCTTCGAGGAAGTCTTGGGCGCTTGGCGAGACCAGTTAGCATATTTTACCAATTTGCATGTAACCGCTGATAATATCATCGACCAGGCGTTACATGATCTGGTTCCAAACGCGTTTTGTTCTATGCTGGTCCAGGATTGTCTGGGGCGCGGAAAGCATTTGAATCAGGGAGGCGCGATCTACGATATGACCAGCGGCGCTTTAGTAGGTATTCCAAACGTCGGCAATGTTCTGGCTGCATTAAAAAAGGCGGTGTTTGAAGATAAGATTCTTTCGATGGAATCCATCAAAGAGGCTGTCGATCAGGACTTTAAGGATCATGATGCTGAAGAAGTCCGCCAAATTCTCTTGAATCATGTACCTAAATATGGGAATGATGATGATTACGTAGATGAATTAACTGCTCTCGCGTTGAAAGATTATTGTGAAATGATCTCGCAGTATAAAAATATGCGCTACGGTAAAGGACCTATTGGCGGAACATATTATGGATCTACTGTTACCATATCATCCAATATCACAGCCGGTGATGCCATTTTAGCAACACCTGATG
>CAZILY010000315.1:0-1814 GCA_964540175.1 uncultured Pelolinea sp.
GAGTGGAAATGTTCCTAGTGATATTTTTATGGAATTAAATATTTTAAAAAAGGGGTAATAAGAAAAGGTATACCCCTTTTTGTTTTCTGTTTCGGCCTACATATCCAATATTGATTTGATAGCAACAATGTAGTTTTACAAGGAAAGTCGAGCAATGAAAAAATGGCTTTGGTCTGAGTTGATATCAAAATTAATTGACACATTATTACCCATCTTTGCTGCCCTGGCAGCATTGGCATTTGGCGCACTGATGTTACTAATCTTAGGGGCTAATCCCTTTGAAGCTTTTAGCGCTCTCGTTGATGGCGCGTTTGGCAGTACCAATGCACTGGCAGATACGGTTGTAAAAGCAACCCCGTTGTTGTTGATCGGCCTGGGTATCTGCATTTCTTTCCGAGGAAATGTGATCAACCTTGGTGGTGAGGGCCAAATGATTATTGGCGCTTTGGTGGCCACCGCGCTTGGATTGGCTTTCCCCGATTGGCCAGGGTCATTGGTGATCCCCTTAGCGATGCTTGCAGGTTTTTTAAGTGGGGCAATTTGGGGTGGGATCCCTGGGATATTAAAAGCTTATTTCAATGCAAGTGAACTTCTAAGCACGATAATGATGAACGCTATTGCAGTGCAATTGATGAATTTCCTGCTCAGCGGCCCAATGATTGATCCAGTACAGGCGTCTAAAGCGTCCAAAATCCCACAGACTGCACGGCTAGCGAAAGCATTCGACCTGCCGCGTTTAGTGCCCACGCGTCTGCATCTTGGCGCTTTGATCGCGGTTGTTTTAGCTTTTTTAGTGTACATCTTACTCTGGCGAACAACGCTTGGCTACCGTATCCGGGCTGTGGGTCAGAATCCACATGCTTCTCGCTATGCGGGTATTAATGTCAAAAAACAAATTGTTTTGGCTTTATTTCTCAGTGGAGCTTTTGCCGGCTTAGCTGGCGCTATTCAAGTGTTTGGTGTAAATCATCGTATGATCACCGATGGCTCGGCTACTGGTTTTACCGGCAGCGCCGGATTCAATGGAATCGTGGCAGCTCTCTTTGGACAATTACATCCCCTGGGTACAATCCCGGCAGCTTTCTTGTTTGGTGCATTATTAGTGGGAGCAAATAAATTACAGCGGGCGGTGCAGGTTCCTTCTGCACTGATCACAGCGCTGAACGGCCTGGTAGTTATTTTTGTGGTCAGCAGTGATATCTGGCGCCGCCGCAGAGAGCAAAAACGCCTGACAGAAGCAACGATAGATAAAAAGAAAGAAGAACCACCCCCAGACACGCCTCTCAAAAAGACAGCGGAAGTGGAGACTGAGCAATGATCGAACAACTTTTCACCAAAGCAGTGCTGGTTGGGATTTTATCCTCAGGAATACGCCTGGCTACACCATATTTATATGCCTCCATTGGAGAAACTTTTAGCCAACGCAGTGGTGTATTAAATCTGGGCGTAGAGGGGCAGATGTTGTTAGGAGCTTTTGCGGCCTTCTACGTCGCATTTTCTACAGGAAATTTATGGTTAGGTATGCTGGCGGCAATCATTACAGGTTTGCTAATGGGGCTTGCAATGGCTTTTGTCAGCATCAATTTACAGGCCGTACAGGGAATCAGCGGAATTGGATTTTATTTGTTCGGTTTGGGGATGAGCGATCTGCTTTTCCAAAAATTACTGGGGACGGTTGAAACAGTAAGCGGTTTTAAACCTGTATACATACCATGGTTGAGCGATATCCCAATTATTGGAGAGATTTTCTTCAACCATAACATCTTGGTATATGGCGCATATTTTCTGGTTTTCGCAGCATGGTTTGTGCTAAA
>CAZILY010000316.1:0-1810 GCA_964540175.1 uncultured Pelolinea sp.
AGAGAACAACCATGATCTACCCCGGTGATTATACATTACCAAAAAACCTATAACATCCTACAGGCTTCATTTGAGAATAATGACAGATTAAAATATTTATTGATCTAAATGGGACCTGTGATCAACTTTACGGAACAGGTATACCTTAATCTTCTTTCATACTGGCAATGAAGACCCTTACTTCTAAGAATATTATTAAAAAACAAAATCCACTTTACAAACACTTTTTTGTCGATTATCCTTATAAAGATGGGGATGGTTGAGTCCCGGTGGGTTCCTCGGTCTTCAAAATCGGTGGCGGGTCGCTAAGCGGGCCGCGATGGGTTCGACTCCCATCCATCCCCGCCTATTCATAACTATAGGATAAATATGCTTACTGAACACAAATTATCAAAATTGGATGCCCTGATTGGGCAATTCTTTCAAATTGAGAACACCACCTACGGGGATGAGAAGCAGCCCTTTGTCGCCCGTTATCAAGGTGAATTGAAAAATAAAGACAGCGTCAAAGGATATGATCAAATATCTACTGCTTTAGACCCATACAATCTTATAGCTATACTTCGCCAGGAGGAGAACACACAATCCCTTATGCTGCTGCCAAAAATGGTGAGTAAATCAAAAAATCGCCCCCGCTTGAATCTATTAATGTTTTTACTCACATCACTCAGTGTCCTATTCACTGGCGGCTTGTATGGTTACAAGGATGAATTATCCGCAAACACAATCCAAATGATCTGGGCACTTATCAAGAGTGGCTGGCCGTTTGCCATTTCATTATTGGCCATATTAGGTGCGCATGAATTTGGCCACTATTTCGCTGGAAAAAAGAATGGTGTCGATGTATCCCTTCCTTTTTTTATTCCGTTCCCCTTTAGTTCCTTTGGTACGATGGGCGCTTTCATTAATATGCGCTCACTGCCGCGTAACAGAAGAGAATTATTTGATATCGCTGTTGCTGGCCCCTTAAGTGGTTTGATTGTTGCGATTATCGTTCTGGCAATCGGGCTAAATTTATCAGAATTGAACACCCTGCCCCTTTCTTCGGATGCCGGCTTTGGCCTGCAGATGGAAGGCAGTTCCCTTCTATATTTATTGATTAAATATCTTACCTTTGGAAAACTTCTTCCCCAACCACCTGGGCTTAGCGGAGTATCACTTGCGGTGTATTGGGCACAATATTTTTTCACCGGCCTGCCTTTTCCATGGGGTGCACAAGATGTCATGCTTCATCCGGTCGCTTGGGCTGGGTGGGCAGGTCTTTTTGTGACTGCGATCAACCTTCTCCCTGTTGGACAATTAGATGGCGGGCATATCTTTCAAACAGTCTTTGGTAAAAAAACCGCGCAATATTTTTTCCCTGTTATTATCGCCGGGTTAGCCATACTCGGGTTATTCTGGAATGGATGGTGGATGTGGGCAGGGATCCTATTCTTCATGGGACGCAGGCACGCCGAACCACTTGATCAGGTAACGCAATTAGATACCACACGTAAACGAATAGGTTATTTAGCAATTGCTGTCTTTCTGCTTACTTTTATTCCGGTACCAATTACACTTATCGGATTCTAAGTTGTTAAGTTAAACGCGTTTCGATCTCCTTACCATCCGATTTTTGATATTTTTTCGGAGCTGCTACAACCAGGCATGAGTGCACAGGAATACTATTTAGCAAATCACAAAATTTATTAGGTAAAACTTTTTTTATCTAAACGTAAAGTATCTTTTTTCATAATTTCAATAATTGTCAAGATGTATTGGTATTTAACAAATGTAATATAAAAACAGTGATAAAATTCATGGTTAATTA
>CAZILY010000317.1:0-1809 GCA_964540175.1 uncultured Pelolinea sp.
GTGATTCCCCCGAACTCTTTTGTTTTGGCAAGAACAATGGAATACTTCCGAATTCCCAGGCAGGTTTTGACTATCTGTGTAGGAAAAAGTACCTATGCCCGCTGCGGAATAATTGTTAACGTCACTCCTTTTGAACCGGAATGGGAAGGGTACGTAACTCTTGAAATTTCCAATACCACTCCTCTGCCAGCGCGAATTTATGCAAACGAAGGTATTGCGCAGGTGCTGTTCTTTGAAAGCGATGATCCCTGTGAGGTTTCTTATGCGGACAGGAAGGGAAAATATCAAAATCAGAAAGGCCTCGCTCTTCCAAAGCTATAGCATTGGTGGGTATGGAAAAGAGAATCCAAAGAAGATTGGTTCGCCGAGTTTATTCGGAGCGATATCTATTAATCACGTTGGTCAGTTTTGCGCTCTCGGTGTCCGCCATCCGCGTCTTCCTTGAAATTACAGATTATCCGCAGATTGGCAGCGATGCATTGCATATCTCGCATGTCCTGTGGGGAGGGTTGTTATTATTTGCCAGTAGTTTATTACCCCTGATTTTTGTAAATAAACGTATCCTTGATATCAGCGCGCTTTTGTCAGGGATTGGTGTGGGGCTTTTTATTGATGAGGTAGGCAAATTCATCACCCAGACAAATAATTATTTCTATCCAGCTGCTGCGCCGATTATTTACGTGTTCTTCCTGCTTACGATCCAGATTTACAGGATGATCCGAAAACCAATTAAGAATGATCTTCGTACCAATCTGTTTCATACTTTGGAAGAGTTTGAAGAAGTTCTTGAAGGAGATCTTTCAGATATTGAAAAAGAAAAAATCATCAATCGGATGGAAGCTGTTGATTTTGTGAGTGAAGATAAAGACTTGTTGATATTAAAGGAGATGTTTGTTTTATTCTTAAAGGATCCTTCTCGACCATTTGTTGAACACGATCCTGACATATTCGAAAAAGCTGCTAATTGGTTTAGCTGCTTTGAGGAAACAATATTCGAGAAAGAAAAATTCTATATCTGCCTTCGACTGCTGTGGGTTTTCTTAGGTTTTATTTTGGTAGCGCAGCCGCTTTTTTTAGTATCTGGGATTGATGAGCCAAACCATATTTCCGGTTTGCTGAAAAATCTCGTTGATTCTTCCTTGCTGCTTTCAGAAAATTTCAACTTGTTTGGTTTTTTCCGAATTGTGCTGCAGGTGTTTAGTGGTGTAGGTTTGTGGGTGTGCGCATTATTTTACAAAGTTGAAAAAGGAATAAAATGGATCTCTGTTGCACATCTGATTCTGTTGATCGTGCTCACGGTTGTGAATTCACTTGTATTTTTTTATGATCAATTTTCCACAATTATTTTTGTAATGATAGAATTTCTTGTCTTTCTCCTGACTACTCGCTTCTTGAGTTGGCAGTCAAATAGTTATTATCATGGTGTTTAATAACGTTTTGTGGTTGCGGTATGATTCCTCAGGTTAATAATGAGATATACTATCATTAGTATATACTAATAAAATGAATCTATTAAATGTAAAAAATGGCAAATGGGTACGTGTCACAAACTTCCGAGGGGGGAGAGGTATGCAACGGCGTTTAGCCCAACTTGGTTTTCTTCCAGGCAATAAAGTGAGAATTATCAGGGCGGCTCCATTTCATGGACCACTGCTTCTGGAGGTGGAAGGGCGAGAAATTGTGCTTGGGCGTGGTGTGGCATCACATATTTTTGTGGAGTATATCTAATGCGTTTTGCATTAATTGGCCAACCAAACTGCGGTAAAAGTACGCTTTTTAATCAGGTTGCGGGATATAAAGCTGAAACCG
>CAZILY010000318.1:0-1801 GCA_964540175.1 uncultured Pelolinea sp.
GGCACCTGGGCAAGTTTGACACATTGCTTATCCCGGCATCCTGCGGGCGCTACCACATTCATCCCGGTGTACATACCTGCCTGACTGCGTATGTACCGGATTGAGGATTGGTTTGATCTTCTGAGATCGCTTATGCCGCGGATATGATGAGAAGAATAACGATTCCTGCCGTTGGTGTGTGGCAGTGCGTGCTGTGCAGGTGGATGTGAGATAAACAAAATTAACAAAAGAATTAATCGATATAGAAAAAGAACCACCTAAACAAGGCGGTTCTTTTTATGATTTATCAAAAGATATTTTTACTTATCAACAACCAGGCACACGCCCACAAGTCCTGCACCGGTATGTACGGATAAGCCAGGATTGAAATCAATAATGGGTATTTCAGCAGGGCAGTCCATTTCAGACCGGATTATGGTCTCAAACTGCCTAGCAGCATCTTCTGCGTACACGTGCATGATGGAAATGCGTTCGATTGCATAGCTGCCAACATCTGCTTTAACAAGTTCGATTAACCGCATCCAGGATTTCTTTTTGGTGCGGACCTTTTCAAGCATGGCCAGCTTTCCATTTTGGATGGAGAGAATCGGTTTGATATTCAACATACCAGCCATGCCGGCAGTGATGTGGCTGACACGTCCGCTCAAGGACAGGTATTTGAGTGTGGAAAGGGCACCGTATAATACTGTGTTCTGATACACTTTTTCGGCGGCTGCGATGGCTTCTTCAACCGAAGCGCCATTGTGCGCGGCTTCTGCGGCTGCCAGCACCATGTACCCCTGCGCCATCGAGAGCATGTTGGAATCTACCACACGGATATCATAAACCGATTTGAGATCCTCAGCGGCGATCTGGGCAGATTTTATTGTGGCACTCATTCCTCCGCTGATGGAAAAGTAGATCAGGGTATCGGGTTTCTCCGCTTTGAATGCCTTCTTGAAATATTCCACAAAAACGCCGGGCGTGGGCGCGGCGGTTGTGGGCAGTTTCCCTGTTTCGTTGATCTTCTCGAATAACTGCGCGTTGGTGATGTCATGGTCGGTTCCCGATAAACCCTCGTCAAAATGAATTGAAATAGGAACCTGGAGGATGTTGTATTCTGCGGCCATCTCCCTGGGGAGACTGGAGTCCGTGTCGGTGATGATGGATACTTTAGGCATGATAATTCCTTTCATAATGAAATAATGCCCCTATATTAACATATTTTAAATAATAATAAGAGCCAATCAGGGCTGCGGTGATAAAATTTGATAACGTTAATGAAATTCGTGTTTGCGGGAAGATATATGCAAATCCTAAAGGAAAGGTGCTCAATGAAAAAGCTTATTTTATGGGTGTTAGGAGCCATTTGCTTGCTGGTTGTAATAGGTTTGGGGATGGGGTTCGCCTTCCGCTCCTTCACGCAGCAAGCATTGGCTCCAATTACGGACACAACCAGTACTCTGCGGACGCAGGTTGCTGAGGTTTTAAACCCAACTCCAACCATTCTGCCGGACCGGGTTACGATCATCAATGAGGTGCGCTCTCTTGCCCGTCTGGAGACGATCCAGTACAGTGTTGAGAAAATCATCACAGCGGAAGTGGGACAGGAAGTGTTCGGTCCGCTGTTTGGCGACAGCCTGCTGTTTGTTGCGCATGGAACTGTAATCGCGGGGGTCGATTTGAATAAGTTGGAAACGTCTGACCTGAATTTAAATGGGGGCGTGTTAATGGTGAGACTGCCAGACGCGGAGATTTTCATTGCGGCTGTGGATAATGAGAAATCTTATGTATATGACCGCCAAACCGGATTGTTTACGAA
>CAZILY010000319.1:0-1787 GCA_964540175.1 uncultured Pelolinea sp.
AAAAATATAAAAACTTCATCGTTGCAAATGACGCAATCCCAGAGAAACATTTCGCCTGGCCGCTTTATGGAGAGGGGGTTGATGAATTGGGAAAGGGTGGATTACCTGTTGAACGACCTGTACCTGCTTTTTCTTCTGACGAATTATTGATGCGCATTGACGCTGTTAGTTTGTGTTATACCGATGTGAAAGAAATCAAGCAGGGTCCAAATCACCCGCGTCTTACTGGGCGTGATCTGAAAACAAATCCGATTGTTCCTGGACATGAGGTCAGTATGACTGTCGTGGGTATTGGTGATAATTTAACGGGCCAATATAAAGTTGGTGATCGCTACACTATGCAACCGGATGTGTGGATTGACGGAAAGAGCATCCCATTTTGTTTTGGGATGGACGGTGGATATCGACAATATGCAAAGATAGGCAGGGAGATTCTAGAAGGGGATGCGGGGAATTACTTGATTCCGATTCCAAATGAAATGTCATATGCGGCAGCGGCGATTACGGAACCGTGGGCTTGTGTTGAGGCCTCCTATAGGATGCAATATCGAGATGGATTTTTGAAAAATGGTTCAGTTCTGTTCTGCGGAACTGAATATACACGCCACGGATTTAGCGTTGATAGTGTGTTAGAAGGAAAGCATCGTCCTGGAAAAATTACTATTAGTGAAATCCCTGATGATTTACGCTCAATTGTTATTGACTATTGTAAAAAGCATCAAATAGATTTTTCAGAAATCACTTTGCAAAACCTGGTGAAATCTAACGAAAAATTTGACGACATAATATTTTTGGATTGTCCTTCAAATGTTATCAACGATGTGTCAAATAGAATAAAAAAGAATTCAATAATCGCTATCTTAAATAAAGAACCCCTTAAAGAACATATTCAAATAGACATGGGAAATCTGCATTATGACAACGTCGTTTATGTGGGATCTACATCGTTAAATATTGATGATGCTTATAAATCTCACCCCATTCGTACAAATCTTAAACCAGGCGGCAACGCATGGTTCTTGGGTGCAGGAGGACCAATGGGGAGGATGCATGTGCAAAGAGCCCTTGAACTTCACAGCAAGCCAAAAAGAATTTTTGCTACAAACCGAGGAATTAAGCGCCTGCTGGCATTACGTAAATCATATTTAAATATTGCAAAAGAACAACACGTCGAATTTATGGCCCTTAGTCCTAGGGAAGAAAAAGAAGAATACGCGCGTTTCTTAGAGAAGATTTCATCGGAAGGTGGATTTGATGATATTGAAGTAATGATAACAAACGTGAAGGTTATTGAGGATTCCATGCGCTATCTTGCAAAAGAGGGTATCCTTAATTTGTTTGCAGGAATTAATCGGGGTGTAAAAGCGCAAATTGATGCTTGGAGCATATATGGGCCTAAGCAAAACCGTTTAATAGGGCACAGCGGATCTGGATTGGATGATCAAAAAGCGGTTGTGAGTAGGGCAATTTCTGGAGAATTAAGGCCGGGAATTTCTGTGGTTGCTGTTGGCGGACTTAACCAAATTACTGATGGTATCCGCGCCATGAAGAATTGGGTCTTTCCAGGAAAAATCGTGATCTTTCCTCACGTATTGGACTACCCCTTAACCGCTTTAGAAGATTTTAAGCAGAAAGATGCTGAAGTATATGCTGCGCTTGGGGAAGGGGAAACCTGGACTAAAGAAGCTGAAGCCATTTTCCTAAATAAGGAGCTTTAAAAACCTGTGGCAGAAAAAAAGATCATAATTTGGGGCGCTGGACGGATCGGGCGCGGTTTTGTCGGGGAT
>CAZILY010000320.1:0-1784 GCA_964540175.1 uncultured Pelolinea sp.
TGTGGGATAATGCCAAGAAGTACATCGAAACCGGGCAGTTCGGGGGTGTGGGTTCAGAAGCGCACAAAGCAGCTGTGACGGGAGATATGGTTGGCGATCCTTTCAAGGATACCGCTGGTCCGTCATTGAACACACTCATAACTGTGATGTCGCTGGTGTCCTCGCTGTTTGCACCGGTGATCGCGGCGTTCCACTTATTTTAGGAGTTTTTAGGCAAAGATAAAATCCTCCGCTTGCGCGGGGGATTTTTTTATGTAATTTGAGATTTCATAAATACGTGCGTGAAAACTTACTTTGTTGTGAGTTGTACTTATCCCAACGATAGATTATCCAGCACTAGTTATTCTTCCTTGTAAGCTAAGTAGAGCATCTGTCTGTGGAACAGGAAATTGCGGGTTCAACCCCCGTCCGCCACCCTTAGAAAATAGAACCATTATCAAAATCCTTTTGTTGAGGAATAAGATTTTACAGTATTAAATTAATTGAGTACCAGACTTCGAATCAGGGAGTTGCGCAATCGAGTCGCGCCGATTTTCATTTATTCTTCCTGAGCAATAAAGGCAGGATTTCCTGTTACCAACGTTTTATTAAAAAATATTTTAATATATTTGCTGAATCTTTCAACTCTCCTGTGGTATTCTTAAATAATCACGGTTGCACTTGATACTTGAATCCAAGTTACTATAATTATATTCATCTATTCTTCTTCCATAAGGAAAAATGCCTCTAAGGAAGGAATAGATTAAAAATATTGATGATAAGGAATTTAAGATGCCAAAATACATTCTGATTGGAGATGTTGGTGCTACAAAAACAACACTTGGTTTGATCACAAAAGAAAAGGGCGTGAGAGAATATGTACAAAAGAAGACATTGCCATCTAAAAAATTTGATTCATTGCAATCCATGATAGAAGTATTTCTTGGCTCAATGGATTATAAAATATCACATGCATGTTTTGGGGTCGCGGGACCTGTTATGGATGGAATTGCTGACTTATCCAATCTTAAATGGGATATCAATAAATCTGAAATCGAAAATAAATTTAATTTCACTGTTCGACTCTTGAATGATTTGGAATCCGTTGCATTGGCAGTTCCCCATCTTGAACAAAAAGATTTGATCTCGCTACGTTCTGGAATTAAAGATACGGATGGATCGATCGCTATTATTGCCCCGGGGACGGGATTAGGAGAAGCATATATTTGTAAAGTAGATAATCAATATTTCCCATTTCCTTCAGAAGGTGGTCATGTAGATTTTGCGCCAATCAATCAGACGCAAATAGAGTTGTTAGCTTTTCTTCAGAGAAAATTTGGGCACGTGAGTTATGAAAGGGTTTGTTCTGGACAGGGAATTTTCAATATTTATACATTTTTAAAGGAAACAGGGGAATTCCCAGAACCTAATTGGTTAAAGCAGGAGATTGCTGCAGTAACTGACCCAACACCTATCATAAGTCATGCAGCGGAGGAGAGGAAAATTGAAATTGCTATAAAAACATTGGAAATATTTGCCTCTATATTGGGAGCAGAGGCAGGAAACCTAGCCGCAAAATTCCTTTCAAAGGGCGGTATTTTTATTGGAGGTGGAATTCTTCCCAAAATTTTGCCTTTCTTTAATAAGGATATTTTCATTAATTCATTTAACGATAAAGGTAGGTCGGCTGAATTAGTTTCTCAAATACCAATAAACCTGATCAAAAACATAGATACCCCATTGATCGGTGCGGGTATATGTGGACTTTCTGATATGAAATAGAGTTCTAATTAAGGATTAACCAT
>CAZILY010000321.1:0-1779 GCA_964540175.1 uncultured Pelolinea sp.
ACCAGAGATGCCAAAGTGAGTAAAAAGCATTTCCCCAAAGGCATCAAATTTCTTTTTTTGGTTAAAAAATACGTTGAGGCGGATGTTACGAAGAGACAAACCCTGCAGGCGCTGTGCGGTGCTGCCGGCAGTCTTAAGGGGAACAAGTGCGGGGCGAAGGGGAATTATTGTATGCCCGACTGCCTGCGCCATATAGTAACCGTCGCCGGTTGAGCCGGTACCGGTAAAGGTTGACCCGCCTGTGCAGAGGATGACCGCTTTTGTAGGAACGGTTTGCTTATCACGCATCCCAACCGCGGTGATATTTCCGTTCTTCATGATCAGATGGTTTACTGGTGAACGCAGTGCAATACGTACACCTGCTTCGCGTGTCCATTGTGATAGCTGCTGTGTAATAAAAGCGGCATTGCCGTTTGAAGGAAATATTCGTCCGCCGCGTTCGGTTTCTGTGTTAACGCCGATAGTTTTGAGGAATTCCAGTAGATCATCTCGAAAGAAGTGTCCAAATGCCTGGTGCAGGAAGCGTCCATTGGGTCCAAAATGATCAAGAAATGCGGGCAAATCAACAGAATTGGTTAGGTTGCAGCGCTTCTTGCCGGTGATAGACAGTTTTTTTCCGGGCGCATCTGTCTTTTCCAGTAATTTTACTCGTGCGCCTGCCAGCGCTGCCTGTCCAGCAGCCATCATTCCGGCTGGTCCCGCGCCGATCACTACAACATCATAGATTTGATTTTCAATCATGGTTATAGTTAACTATAATCGAGATTAAAAGAGGTACAACGTCTAATTTATCTGAGCATGAAGGATTCATATAATCAATTTGACTTATTGTGAATAGGTTAACAATCAAAAATGCGTCTATGATAAAATTAAAATGATTTCAGTTTAGAGAGAAAAATAGAATCAGGAAACTATTCCTGACTAGGAAAACTCTATGACCAAGCTTATTATCCAGATTCCATGTTTTAATGAAGAGAAATCTCTTAAAGTAACACTGCCACTGCTTCCGCGTGAAGTACCGGGTATTGATGAAGTGGAATGGTTGATCATTGATGATGGCAGCACAGATCGAACGGTCGAAGTGGCAAGAGATATGGGTGTTGATCATGTTGTACAATTGATCCGCCACCAGGGGCTGGCGAAGGGTTTTATAGCGGGGGTGCGAGCTTGTGTAGAACATGGTGCAGATATCATTGTCAATACTGATGCGGATAACCAATATAATGCGGATGATATCCCTCTACTGGTACAACCGATTTTGGATGGTAAAGCAGAAATCGTTGTAGGTACACGGCCAATTAGTGAGATTGAGCATTTTTCACCTCTGAAAAAAATATTTCAAAAGATGGGTTCTTGGTTGGTGCGTAAGGTTAGCCAAACGGAAGTATATGACGCTCCCTCTGGGTTTCGTGCCATAAGTCGTGAAGCAGCCATGCGGATGCATGTTTTTTCAAAATACACTTACACACTTGAGACCATCATTCAGGCGGGAAAGCATGGCATGGCGATCATGTCTGTTCCGATTCGAACGAATAGTTTTTTGCGCGAATCACGTTTGATCCGAAGTATCCCGCGATACCTAACCCACTCACTTAACACAGTCATCCGTATTTTTATGACTTACGAACCAATGTCATTTTTTATGATCCCGGGTATGATCTTTTTTACATCCGGGACTGTTTTGGGTTTGCGCTTCCTATTTTATTTTCTGGTTACAAAAACTAGTTCAGGCCATATTCAATCTCTGATCCTTACTGCGATCTTACTGATGTTAGGTGG
>CAZILY010000322.1:0-1778 GCA_964540175.1 uncultured Pelolinea sp.
TGAAATCAAATGATTCATCCGCTAATACAGAAAGATCAGCCATATCCCCTTCGATCGTTCTAATCTTTAAACCATCCCGTTTTGCCACGAATTGGTCTTGTTCCAATTGTTTAGGTGAATTATCAAATGAGGTTACATTGGCGCCTGCGGCAGCAAAGACAGGAGCCTGTTGACCACCTCCTGATGCCAGGCAAAGCACATCGCTGCCTTCCATTCTTGGAAACCAGTTTTTTGGAACAGGCTTACAAGGCGTGAGGACCGCCTGCCATTTACCAGCTTTAGCCGATTTGATTACTTCAGGTGATACAGGAATTGTCCAGCGGTTTTTTGCGTCCACTTGCTTATTCCATGCATCTTTATTAAATTGGAGAACGTTGACCATCTTATATCCTTCATAAAAAATGTAAATGATTGAGATACTATACTATAAGACAGTACATCAATTTGAGGAAGCGCCATACGATGTTAAATTTAATTAATCAATTAATCTTTGCCCGTTCTGAATTTAAGAAAGGATTTTCTGGTGTAACCGAAGAGGAGGGCAGCCAGCGGCTAATGCCTGTTAATAGTATTGGCTGGATCGTCGGGCATCTGGCCTGGCATGAACAATATTATTGGTTAACCAGGGCGCAGGGAAAAATCCTTATTCCCGAGCTGATTGATCAGGTGGGGTTCGGAAAACCAGCCAGTAGCCCATCATTAAAGAAGATGATCTCATATTGGGAGACAATTACACATAGCGCTGATGATTATTTATTGCGGATGAATGAAAGTGACCTGTTAAAAAATATGGTCATTAAAGGGAAAGAACTTCCCTTTAATGTGGGCACGATGATTTCCCGAGTTATTTACCATTACTGGTACCACAATGGAGAAATGCAAGCGTTACGGCAATTGATGGGTCACTCAAATCTTCCTGAATTTGTCAGTGATGATATTGAGACTGTTGGAAGATATTATCTAGATTGAGTCGGATGTTTAAAGACATGAATGATGAGTAAAGATTGGAGTTATGAAAGATAAAAAGGCCACGGGATCATTCAATTATTTGATCACATTGCGCATGGTTTGTGCTACGGTGAAAAGTAAAGCATGTAAAGAGGGTTAACGGCCTATTCCGTTATTAAAAACACAGAAGTGTTTTTTTTCACCGGCTTAGAGACTTTTAAAGCAATTTCCTGGTTCTTGCCAGCAGTTTTTATCTTTTTGTTTTCTAGCTCCATTGAAGTAATTTCCTGTAAAAAATCTGATCCATGTCCGAGGAAGTGGATTTGATCACCCAGTTTAAGTGTATGAGAGAGCATGATGACAGCAACGTTGATTCGATCATAGTAATGAGTTACTTCTCCTATCCGTTTGCCGTTCATTAAAGTTCCTCCTTTAGGAAAATATCTTATATATAAATTATAAAGAGTTAGTCAATCGAAAAATCCACTAAAATATATACTTATGAATGCAATAGAGATTTCTAATCTTAAGAGACAATTTAAAACAACAATCGGTGTGATCAAACGCCAAACTAAAGAAGTTGTTGCGGTGGATGGCATTTCATTTGATATTCACACAGGGGAATTATTTGGTTTGCTGGGACCTAATGGTGCTGGTAAAACAACAACGATTAAAATGTTGACAACTCTCTTGATCCCTTCATCTGGTACAGCGACAATTATGGGGTTGGATGTGGTTAAGGATGCTGAGAAAATCCGCCCCCGAATTGGATTCATTTTTGGCGGTGAGCGGGGATTGTACTGGCGCCTTTCAGGTTTAGACAACTTGCG
>CAZILY010000323.1:0-1767 GCA_964540175.1 uncultured Pelolinea sp.
CCTGTCCCATCTCATATCCTGTGCGGCCATAAATGCGGGCCAGTCCACTTGATCGGTTACCGGGCTAACTGCAAATGATGCATTAGCAAAGTACACAACAGCTAACAAACCAATTATTTTCATTGCCATATTTAGATTTCTTTTAGTCATTGTTTTTCCTGTTGAAACGTAAGTGATAAATAAAATTATTTAGCAGACGATTCTGTCAAAGTGTAATCAATAAGCCATGCGATCGCCATGACGCTTAAAAATGAATCGGCCAATTATCCGTCCGGAATGATGACGCCGGCAAGCCTTCTTTATTCGCCAGGTTCGTCATATCCGCATTGCCCCAGCCAAACCGAACGGCAGCAGGCTTGGCAATTTGTTCACTGCTGACAACAACCGTATTGCCATCAATCACCGCTTTCGCTTCGACAAAATTCTTGTCTTTGCCGGCAATTGTAAAATGCGTTAATGCCTTGCCTTCCAGTGTTGCCAATCCACCACCAACATGATCAAACGTAAGTCTTATCGTGCGGCCTTCAATCTGATGGCTTTTATACAAAGGCCCCGAATAAACGAGACCCGTCTTTCCATAATCTTTTGCCAATGCCAATAACGCCAATCGTTCACCGACCGGCTTTTTCTTTTTGGGGTGAATTTTGTCAACCTGTCCAATATCCATAGTTACAACCATCCCCGTATTCGGCACCGACAGGGCCATCATCTGAGCTTCACGCAGGAAAGCAACGGAAACCGGTATGTTGTTATATTTAAATGGAGCGATTTGCACAAAGTAAAACGGAAATTCACCGATGGCCCATCTGTTTCTCCAATCCTGAATCATCGCCGGAAAGAGCGTGCGATACTGCACCGGTTTTTTTACATTGGATTCGCCCTGATACCAGATTACGCCGCGGAATGCAAATGGCACTAAAGGATGAATCATACCATTGTATAAAACGGAGGGATTCCGCTGGTTCATCCCCTTAGGCGACTTCTTGCCGCTGGGATAAACTAACCCCGTTTCCTGAATGATTTTCGGATACTGCTGTAATCTTTCATTGAACTCAGGAAAATCTTTACTCAAAACTTCTTGACTGACCCAGGCTTCTGCTGAAGAACCGCCCCAATTCGTTGAAATCAAACCGATCGGTACATTCAACTCATCATAAAGCCGGGAACCAAAAAAATAACCTACCGCACTAAAGCTTAAAACGGTATTCGGATTGCAGACGGACCATTTGGATTTAATACGATCCTGACTCTCCAACGCCATTGCCTGATTCACCTGGCATAAACGTATATTGGGATAATTGGCTTTTTCGACATCTTCCTTAAAATGATCAAGCCCAAATCCCCTCATTTTCCATTGCATATTGGACTGCCCCGAGCAGATCCACACCTCACCCGAGAGCACATTCTTCAACTCGATTGTTTCTTTTCCGCTTGTTACGGTCAGCTTAAAAGGGCCGCCTGCCTTTGGTGTGCGAACTGTTGTTTTCCAGTGGCCGTCACTATCGGCAACCGCCTGATAAACTTTCTTGCTCCATGATGCTGATATCGACACCGATTGGGCCGGTTCAGCTTTGCCCCAGATCGCGGCATCTGTCTGCTGTTGCAGGACCATATCACTCGTAAACAAACTGGCCAGTTCAAGGCTTTTTTCGTTGCCCAAAACCACCGACGTCAATACGGACACAAACAAAATAATAACAATAGACAGTTTCTGTCGAGTAGACATGTGACTTCCTTTCTGATTAAATTTTCATATTTATCTTAAGC
>CAZILY010000324.1:0-1749 GCA_964540175.1 uncultured Pelolinea sp.
TTGCCACTATAAGCCGAGCATCACAACACCAGCAAATCATTCAGGCAACATTAGCGTTGTTAGCAATGTTACAAGATTAATTTCAAACACCATTAAGGAGAACAACATGGATCCAAGAGCAAGTATCATCATGGCAGCAGCATTAGTTTTTTATTCAATTGGGGTATGGGGAGAACGCATCGTCGGCCGTCTTAAATGGTGGCATCAAGCTTTCTTTGTTTTGGGATTGATTTGCGATACCTGGGGAACTGGTATGATGTTCAAAATGGTCGGGGGGATGACATTTGATATTCACGGCATCACCGGCGTTCTCGCAATCGTTTTGATGATCATCCACGCTTCCTGGGCTCTCGTTGTACTGCTCAAGAAAGATGAGAGATCAATCGTTAATTTTCACAAGTTTAGTCTTCTGGTGTGGGTTCTCTGGTTGATCCCATACTTCAGCCCGATGTTCTTCGGGATGGCAGGACAATAAGAAGGAATTACAAAAAAATGAATTTGCTTAATATTTTCACGATCGGTTTCCTCACGTTGGAAGCCACCAACGTACTCGCGCTCTATTTTTCCCCAGAGACAAAATACGCCAACGGTATTGGCGTATTCAAAGCCTGGGAGAGATCAAAGAAGGATCCTGAGATACATGACTTGCTGAAATATCTGGTCAACTGGGTAGCCGGGACAAAATTGATCTTTATCTTGTTATTAATCGTGATTCTCTTCACAGCGGATGATCGTACCCTGCTATTTACTGGTGCCGCATTATCTGTTTCAATCGCTTCATTCTTTTGGCGGCTGTTCCCACTTATTCGCAAAATGGACAGCGAGGGACAGATCGAGCCAAAAAACTACTCGATCGCTTTGGGTTGGATGATAGGTGCTTTTATCATTGCGTTTTTGGGTGCGACAATCGTCATGTTGGTTGGTTAAAGAAAAATAGAATTGGATCTCAAAGAAAGATCATTCCGAGGCTTTTGTTGTGGTTCCAATTGATGATAGTTTTTAATGGAGAGTATTTATATGAAAGAATATGATGTGTTTATTGCTGGTGGCGCGATCGCGGGTCCAGTTGCAGCGAAATTCTGCGCAAAACAAAATTTGAAAACGTTGTTGATTGAAAAAGATAAAGTGCCCAGAGAAAAGCCTTGTTCAGGTATTCAATTTCCATATTTCGAAAAGATCATCGGAGATACAATACCGGCAAACAGGCTCTGCAATAATACGTTATCTAAAGTTGAGATGCGTTTCCCAAATGGGAAAATGCTCTCCTCTAATTTCCCCATGCTCAATTTTATGCGCGATACATTTGATGAATGGTTGTGTATTCTCGCGCAGGACTACGGGGCGGAATTCAGAGATGGCTGCCGCTTTAAAGATTTTGAGGAAACGGATGACGGTATCATTGTTCACCTGGAAACTGAAAAAGGTACAGAAACGATAAAGGTAAAATACATCATCGATGCAACTGGCATGCGGCCAGTGATCAGGCGAAAACTCAGAAAAGAGAATGGATTCCAAAAAGGAAGTACCGGGGCTGCCTTGAACTACTATTTCACAGCTAATGGAAATTTAGAAGCAGATAAACTATATCAATTCTGGAATATAGATTACAACAATATGATGTTTGCATGGGTTTATAACAAAACCCTTAGTGATGGAAAAGATTACTGGGTGGTCGGCACCGGTTATGATAAAGACGTCGTTATACGGCTTGATAGTTTCTTCGAGCATATCAAAGAACTGTATCAACTG
>CAZILY010000325.1:0-1743 GCA_964540175.1 uncultured Pelolinea sp.
ATCTTTTCAGTGAAATCTTGGGGTGTGTCAGTGATATTCCTAACATCGAAGTCCAGATTGACATAATCATGGTAATGAAAGGCTTCAAACTGGACCCCAAATGCAGGATCGGGTTCTAGTTTTCCACTACGGTCTTCATAATAATAACCATTGGTGTGGCCACCTGAACCATCCCAATACCAATTTGTCATCGGCTGATCATTTTCACCTGATCTTAAAGCTACTGATCCCGGATTTGTGTTGCCTTTTGTACCACTAGGATAAAGCCAGATCACTAATTTGCGTTCGGATTCTGGGCGGGGAGGCGCATGAAAAATCACCGTATCTATGATCTCGACCTTCTCTTCTGTAGTGCTGGCGACTATGTCATTCATATAATCTTCCCAGGAACGCGTTTGATTCAACGATCCAGCTCCGGGGTCGTTATAGTACATCACATTCCCGTCGCTTCCAGTAATCGTGCGGCTGTGGCCAGCTAAAGAGGATCCCCAGGCAACGGGTCGTCTGTGACTGCCCACACCCCAAAGAAAAGATTCTACATAGGCCTGAAAGTAATGGAATAACGATTCGGCATAAAAAGTGTTGGAATATCCACCCTCGACTTGTGCCTTCCAGTTCCATATGACCACCTGAAAATCTGCTGTGGAATAACTCTGTTTTACATCTGCAGGTGCATAATATCCTCCCGCATCTAACAACCAGTGGAAGAAAAAGCCACTATCAAATGGTTGGGATGCTTTACCTGCCAGGTAATAATTACTGGTTTCTCCCCAAACCGCTCCCAAACCGCCTGCTGGCCATCCGCCTTCATGGTATTGGACTAGGTTGGTCATGGCCGTGGGACTACACCAGGCAGGAGTATTCTGCCTGTAGGTAGGTACGGCCAGAGGTTCAAATATGCTGGTGATTTGAAGCAGCGCTGCATGGTTAAGAATGCTGTAGACCTGATATTTCCCTGCCCCAACAACAGGAAAGGTAGCCATGTTACCCTCAACGATTGTCCCAACCATGGAGGGAGTTCCATTAAATGGTTCTGCGTAGGTCGCGTAAACCCGATCTCCAGCAGCCATGGGAGCCGATGTTTTTCCAGATGTATTCAACGGCACAGTCATAGTCATTCCGCCGATCTGTTCTGCATCACCAATATTTACAATATACTCATTGCTGGAAGGAGTGAGAGGACCTGATCCTGAAAGAGGTTCACCAGCGCCGACATCTTCAATCGTGACCTTTTCTTTCTGGTCTAATGCTCCCGGATCCAAGTGCACCTCCGCACCTCCGGGTTCGTCAATGATCAGTTCCTTTTTTGGATATTCTGCGGCGCCAAACAATGAACAGCTTGACAATATCACAACCAACACAATACAAAGAATTAAGGCCACGCGGCGTATCTTGTTCATGTTCCCTCCGATGGGAAGTTTAAATGATTGGATTTGACAAGTTCAATTACTA
Source organism: uncultured Pelolinea sp. (assembly GCA_964540175.1). Taxonomy (GTDB): domain Bacteria; phylum Chloroflexota; class Anaerolineae; order Anaerolineales; family Anaerolineaceae; genus Pelolinea. Next base: position 1,453 of record CAZILY010000325.1, read on the forward strand.
AATAGGATAAAAGAATCTGAGAGATATCTTTTATTCTATATCAAGAACGAAAAATAACAATAATAAGTTACAGAAATTGGCTATCACTCCACCTGCGGTATAATATCCTCACCACTCACCCGTAGCTCTATGGATAGATCGTCTGACTTCGAATTGGACGGGGAAGTAGAAAATCCTGTACGTGGGGGAAAATAGCGTCTATCCTCTCGATGGGGTTGACTAGAAATTGTTCATCAAGAGCACAAATTCCATCCTTTCCATGCCAATTGCACCACAATTGCACCAGGAAAT
>CAZILY010000326.1:0-1739 GCA_964540175.1 uncultured Pelolinea sp.
CCAGTACTGCCCCCAAGATCAACATGCCGCCTGCAAATTGTGTGGTTGTCAACACTTCTCCAAACACAACAAACGCGAAAATTGCTGTGAATACAGGCTCGATCATCACTACTAAATTAGCCGTACTCGACGGCAAATACCGCAAGCTTACGTTATACAGTCCAAAACCCATCAAAGTTGGACCCACTGCTAACAGCGTCAATATCAACCACCCCAGCCACTCGCTTCCCAACCACAGCATATCCGCCAAACTCCCTGCCGCCCCTGGCATTCTCCCTCCCGATAAAAGATTGAAACCCAGCATGAATATGGATGCAAAGCCGAATATATATAGTAATGTTGTCCAAGTGTTCAGCCCGCTCTGCGATGCAGACCGCCCCATAATGCTGTACGCAGCATAGAATAAACCCGCTGATATTCCGGTAATCACACCGGCCGTATTCAATCCCCGCAAAGAGGGATTAAATACATTTACTACCAACCCACACCCCAACAAGCTCAGCACCACAACCAGTATTTTGGCAAACGTGAGTTCCTCTTTTAAGATCAGCCATCCCAACAGCGCCGTGAACCCCGCCGAAGAATACACCAGCACCGTCGCTACTGCCGCGCCGTTAAGTGCTACTGAAAGTGTCCACATAGCATTGAAAAGTGCCAGTATCAATCCATACCCTACCAGGGTACCGATATGCCCCCGCACTCCTCGCAGAAGTTCTGGCTTACCGATTGCGAAAACTACAGCCAATGCTGCTGCCACCATCACTTCCCGCCAATACGCTAGCACCAGTGCGGGTATTGCATAATCCTGGGTCAAATGGCGGATGAAGATTGCTGTCATGGAAAGGAACAAAGCGCTCCCTACAGCAGCTATATATCCCCGGTTTGTGTGTGTACTTTGTATAGGGGTTGTTTTTTCCAAGCCTTCCTATTAATAATTCAGAAGAATTTATTATAGGTGAGAATAAGAAACTCAATTTTCTTTATGAGAGGTAGGTAATATACCAAAATCATCTTCCGTCCGCCTTTAAATTGCGATCCCAGCGGAAAAAGTTAGAGCTATTTGTATCTAATCGCATATCTACCACCTTAATTTTAAAAGATATTACCAATTTATTGTTTTTCGCGTAGAAAAGCTTGAAATTAGTATTTAAAAACGATCTTGTTTTTTTGTAATTTAAGCTATAATTCTTCTTTCCTTCCTGTATAATAAAGGGAGAAAGAGATTGTCCACGCAACGGGGGTTCCCCGCAATTTCACTAATTAATTCTTATCTTAAAGGAGTATTGCAAATGGATCAAATGAAATTTTATTCTCTCAAAGACAAAAAACACGTGATGATTGACTTAGATAAAATTACTCTAAGAACTCTCAAAAACGGCCGTAAAGCTGGTGAAGCAGTGGATCCAGAAACCGGCAACAAACTGTTCAAATTCCTCTCCAAGGATGATGCAAAATTATTGGAAGGATAACCAAACACACCATGTGGCCGCTGATCAAGAAGTTCTAGTATCAGCGGTCTAATAATTCTTTCAAAAGTTTTGCCGGTCCGTGCTCTTCAACAGAACCAATCACCAAATCCGCGGCTGCCTTCACCTTTGAGGTAGCATTTTCAACCGCGAGCCCCAGCCCCACTTCTGCCAACATTTCAACATCATTATTAAAATCACCAAATGCCATGATCTCACATAATGGGATTCCCATACTGTCTGCCAACTTACGGATACCTGTTACCTTGGTGA
>CAZILY010000327.1:0-1733 GCA_964540175.1 uncultured Pelolinea sp.
TAGAAGAAAACCATATTGTGTCTACATTAACTAAAAAGGGGTTATTTAAGCTCAAAAAAAGGCAGAAAGACTTTTAGCTTCAACAAAGTGAATAATATTTAGACATATACTTTGCATTGAATAAGGCAATACCTCGCACCTTGTTGCCTGTGTCAAGCTCACAAATTTAGTACCACTCATAAATGGATTCTATAGACAGGATGGAGTGAATCGAGGTTAACTCTTAATTAGTGATTTTTTGAAAAACCAATCTCCCCATAAGTTCTGATATGTAAACCTTGAAATTAAATATCTGTTAAAATAGTTATATAGATAATAATAAATTCATGAAAAAGCACACATTCCTTTTCTTATTTATCTTTCTATTAACAGCTTGTTTCCCCATGGTTGAAACTCCCGATATTGAGATTCAAAAACAAATCATCACTGAATCAGTCGAGATGGGTATTGATTCAGATACCGATAATCTCGAATGCCTAAATTCAGAAATGAGCGTATTAGGCAGAAACATAGCTGCACAATTTGAAAATGTTTCATTCGAACAGATCATGGCTTGGTTTTGCAGCGGTGCTGAGTTCGAAGATATTCTGATCGCATTACAAACAGAAAAAGTGACTGGCCAGCCTGCTCAAGGTTTACTCGAAATGCTTGTTACAGATCTCACATGGGATGAGATCTGGCAATCGATTGGATATATTGATGAATAATATATTATTCATGGAGGATAGTTCAATGAAAAAATTATCAGTGATCCTGCTTATCATGTTCCTGTTTACACTAATTTTTCCGGGAGCTGTTCTTGCAGAAAATAAGAGTCCTGTTATTAAAGGAGATGTTGATTCTATTGACGAAGATGAGGGAACAATCTCAATAGCCACCGAAGGGAATATTATTGTTGTACATGTGCCCCCTAATTTCGATTTTGAAAATATTACTATTGGAAGTCAAGTGCTTGCCAAAGTTCAGCAATCGCAAAATGGATCGGTGGTTGCGGATTGGATAAAAGAAGTGAATAAAGGGGATGATATTTTAGGAATCGAGGAGGGAGAAGAGGTTGAAGAGAAAGAAGGGTTAGAGGGTAAACTCAACAGCAGTTACTGTTCTGGTGAAAAAGAGAATGACCATCCATTTGCTGCAGCAATCGCAGAGACATATGGAACATCGGTTTCAGATGTTATGGGTTATTTCTGCAATGGGTTTGGTTTTGGGGAGATCATGTTAGCGCTCCAAACACATCAGGTGAATAGTGAAGAAATTACTTCGATGTTGAGTCTTCGGGAATCTAATCATGGATGGGGACAAATATGGCAAGAAATGGGTATGATCGGCAACCCAGATAAAGCGAAAAGCCCTCCAGGACAATTGAAAAAAAGCGACCAGACTGATATTGAATAAGATAAAAATTTAGAATTTCCCTCTTTTCTGGTGCGGCACCGATGATATCAGGTGAACGTAACAGGCATCATAGACAGAATAGAGTGAATCGAGGACAGCTCTTAATCAGCAGGTATCGCGTTAATAGATTCTGCAACTCTCTAATGGAGAATCATAAAAGCTGGCGTGTCACTTAAAATGCGCCAAATTCAGGTTTAAGCCCCAATATTTCGAGGTTTTACTGTTCTTTGCTGTTAGTTTCCAAAATGGAAAGATAGTAAAAATTGCCGCAAAAAAGCCAGCTCATCATCTGATATTATTTTTCCAGAGTTTCGCCAAAATTATCTTCCACCAGATCA
>CAZILY010000328.1:0-1688 GCA_964540175.1 uncultured Pelolinea sp.
TTATGTTGATTTACCCTGGTTGCCACCAAGACTTCAAAGCCCGCATCCCTGGCAGCACGAGCGATTGGTAAACGATGTGACCAGAAATACCAATCTTCGGTTATAAAGAATAGGATACGAGGTTCCATGGTTTAAATCTTATTACTTTCTAACCAAGCCTGAAACATCAGCACATCCCACAGATGGTAGGCCCAATTTCTTTTGCCCGATAAATGTTCCGCCCACTTTTTCCTGATTGGTTCGGAATTAAAAAACCCTTCCTGTTGCAACCTCGATTCGTCAATTAAGGATTCCGCCCAGTCACGCAAAGGACCCCGCAGCCATGAATCGATTGGGATGCCAAACCCTGCCTTGGGACGATCTACCAGTTTCTTCGGAACATATTTGTTTAGCACTTGGCGCAATATCCACTTTCCCTGCCCATTTCGTATCTTCATTGAAACAGGCAGACTCCAGGCAAACTCAACCACCCTGTGATCAAGAATCGGCACTCGTGCTACGAGACCTGCGCCCATACTGGCTTTATTTACCTTGACAAGACCGTCATCAGGCAAATACGTGACTAAATCCAAATACATCATGCATTGCGAAATATCCGGCAGATTTGCCCAGCGGGAGTCATCTGTTAATACCGTTGGCGGTTCCATCCCATCAATCACTACGTTTGCAGGATGTTTCCAGTGCGAGCACAAAGCCCGGTACATCAGCTCAGGAGATTTCAATGGCAAAATCTCTAAAAACTTTTGAACATTATCTCCTACCCTGTTCAAATGATTGCTATCCGACAGCAACTTATTGATTTTGTAAAACACGTTATTCAATTCGATCGGCGATATATTGTTCATCCCTTGTGCCACAAGGTTTCTTATCCCGGGATGAATCCATCCGAATTTACGCCATATGGAAGGAATCCAAAAATGGCGGTTATACCCGCCAAAAACTTCATCTCCACCGTCACCTGAGAGGCTCGCAGTAACATGATGTTTTGCCAATTTAGACACGAGAAAGGTAGGGATCTGAGAAGAATCCGAAAAGGGTTCATCGTAAAGCATAGGCAAGAGAGGTATAACCCCCATAGCTTCCTTGGGACTGACGTATAATTCAGTATGATCAGTACCCAAATAATGCGCTATTTCTTTGGCATACGTTGCTTCGTTGTATCCCTGCTCTTCCAAACCAATGGAAAAAGTCCTAACTGGGCTGCTGCTATGCGTCTGCATGAGAGCAACAATCAGCGAAGAATCAATCCCCCCAGACAAGAAGGCACCAACCGGCACATCGGATACCGTGCGTTTTTTTACAGAATCCCGCAGAAGGGCATCAAGCTGTCCAATCGCGTCATCTGTTGTGCCCTGAAAGCTATTGTTTTGACCCGTTTCCGCGATTGTCTTAGCATCCCAATAACAATGAGGATGCGGAAGTTCTTTCCTTGCCCTCAGATCATCTGCTGAAACTCTCAATATATGTCCAGGCCTAAGCTTCCACGTATTTTTATAAATAGCATAGGGTGCCGGGACACAGTTATGACGCAGATACAGGGCTAAGACATTCCTATCAATTTCAGCATCAAAATCCGGATGTGCTTTGATCGCCTTTAGTTCCGAACCAAAAATAATACCATTTTTTGTCCTCGCATAGTAAAGCGGCTTAATTCCCAGCCGGTCACGGCACAATTGTAATACCCGTTT
>CAZILY010000329.1:0-1678 GCA_964540175.1 uncultured Pelolinea sp.
CGTATTCTTTTTCTTTGTCAATGCGATAAATACGCTGCTTTTTCAAGCCGCGAATTGTATTTGAGATCTAACAAGTGAGACCACTTCAATAGTGTGTAGATCGAAATCCCCATGACTGATAGCGGGATGGTCTGGTTTCCGCTCACCGCCAAGGTGATTTTGTCGAACCTGCCGGAACTAGCTAAGTCCTCACATATCTGGATCCCGCTGTTTCCGCTTCCCACGACTAAAACATGCTCTGATCTGATCTGCGCAGGATTTCGATACTCACTTGAATGAAGCTGAGAAATGGTTCTGGGTAGTTGAGCAGCCACAAACGGGACCTTGGGTTCTCGCAAGGTTCCTGTGCAGATCACTACATTTTCTGTCACATAGGTTGAATCCGGTGTAACCACATGCCAGTTGCCATGTCTCGAATGTTTAATGGATGTGACCTCTGTGAACTCATGTAGCGGGGGATTGATCGTGGCCAGGTGTGATTCAAAGTAATTCAGGGCATCCGCTTTTGTACCAAGACCATCTCTACTTGCTCCGGAAGCAAACTCATGTGCTGAGCCGGGAAGCGAATTCATCCAATTAGCCGTGTTCATATGAAACGAATCCCACCGTTTATACCATTCCGAGAAGGCCCGTTCTTTCTCGAGGATTAAATGGGTGATTTGGTTATGCTGGAGGAAATAGCTCGTGGCGACCCCCGCCGGGCCTCCTCCAACTATCACAGTGTTGAGCGATGATTCCATAATATTCCAGGTTCCCAAAACCTGATCCGCCTAATGATGGCGTAAGCTGCCCGCCGATTTTGCAAACGCAACCCAATTTGACCCTGAAAAAACTAAGCAAAAATCGCGCCGCATCCCCAGAGCCGAAGGCGGGGCAGCTTCACGCGGGGTTAGGCTATCTAATGAGGCAAGGTCAGGATGAAATAAGTTTTTTGTGTTTTTCAATCTCTTTCCTTCTTTTATTTATTTCTAAACGAAGGGGTTCGCAATTATCTTTATCATGATTGGATTCAACTACTCCATACCCAATATTCATAAGAATAAAAGCTATAACTGCTACCCAAAAGCCCGCACCAGCATCTCCCATACCACCAATAATCATGAATATTAATACCGCTACCCCGCCAGATGATTTAAAAAAATTTGCGCTGTTAAATTTTGATTTTTCATCAGCTATTTTATTCTTTAGTTGTTTTATTTCTTTTCCCAAACGAGAAATTGCTAATTCAGATGCGGTTTTATCAACTCCATCCTGTACTCGTTTTATACCTTCTACAACTGGCGCAAGTGTAACAATCCCTCCTCCTCTTTTTACTACATGTTCCTTGCCACAATACCCACAAGCAAACCTTTCAACATCATTCGTAATTTGAAGATTTCCGCCGCAAGAAGGGCAAGTTAAAGTAATGTGATCCACCATGAGAATCTCTCCTAGTTTGATAATTTGAATTTTCTACCTTGCTTTTCGTCCTAATTCCTGAACAAATTAGATTCCTGTCCGAATAGTCAGTTAATGTTATAAAATTACCACCGCTCTTGCTCATCTGTTTGCTTCAAATACTTGATTTGGTAAACATATTTTTCAATCAAAGTATATTATCAAGTAGCCGTCGCGGTAGAGAGGGCAGTTGCCCGCCCTCTCCCCGCACAGATCCCGGCGTGCGGTTTTCTCGCACCGG
>CAZILY010000330.1:0-1668 GCA_964540175.1 uncultured Pelolinea sp.
CGTCGGGGGCGTTTCGGCTGGCAAATCCCTTGTCAATTCAGACCTGCGTCCAACTCGCCATGGATTTACCGTTTATCGACGAGAGAATTGAAAAAGGGCTATTTACTAGCAATTTTCGGCCTATTTCAGTAGTTCTACAAGTTGCTCATCTTTCAGAATTCGTTTAGACTGGTCATCCTTTCGCCATTGATCAATCTTATCGGCAAGCTGTCGAAGGGCGGTGCTCATTCGGCTGGAGAGTTTCCAACCTTGTTGACCGTTGTAGCGAGAATTCATCCAGGTGATGTGCTCAATCAGACCGAGGCGTGAAAGCTTGGCCCGCGTTCGCTGCAGTGTCCGCCGAGATATGTTGTATTTGTTTTCCAGAAAACTTAGTGATCGCAAAAGCTTGTCCGAGGCTTTTAAGGCCATGAGAATTCGGGCGGCAGCGTGTTGCTGGTTGCGATTGCCGGGAAAAAGCGTATCGACCAAGTCGGTAATGTCACCGATCTGGCTGATTTTACGATAGCGGAAGTCGATTTTGGTAGGTTCGGTCATTTTCGATCAAGTTTATCGGCACTCAAGAAGTGAGCCTGGCGAGCCTCTTGTCGCAGGGCGTATCGTTCCTTGCTGATTCGGATCGCATATTCACGCAGTTGCGTGCCAAAGGTTTTTTCTACGAAAATCAATGTCTCAAAGGCACTCACACACACATCTGAGAAGAGACGTTGAAATCTCCACCGCACTCCTTGACGAGTCATTTGAAAGGCTTTGTGAATCTTCTCACCGTACGTCCCGCGAAGTACCATACAGCTGGGCTCACCCGGCTTCAATTCCACCCAAAGATCCTTCGAGTCCATCAACTCCTTCAATATCTCCAGAAATGTCTTGTCTTTCTCCGTTAGCTTCATGTTTCATCACCATGATCTCATGGCCATCCTGCCAAATATCTATAAGGCCAAAATGGGCCATGAATATGATCGCAATAAACCGCCAAATAAGGTCTTTTCGGGCGTCTTCTACAAGCGGCGGTAAATCATGCATACGGATCGGAAAATCCTTAACATGGGCCTGTATGTGGCTCTGGTAACATTTCAGGTCAAAACCTTTCTGTGGCACCCAAGGCAAAACGTTTTTCATACCAGCCGTCAATCCATTCAGAGCATCGACAAGGCCGGGGATCGTTTCAAGGTTAGCTGCTGGGATCGGTAAAGCAGCCGACTGGCTCTCGGCCAGCATCTTTCTGACTTGCTCTCGCTGTTGTTTCTTCCGCTGGCGGGACTCCGTCATTTTCGTCCGGAAATACCCAGCATCGAAGACCAAACCGTCAAAGTGGAACCGTGATGATATGTCAATACCGCACTGTTGGCATTGGTAACGTCGAACGCGAAGAACAGATTTATCTCCACAAATAGAGCACCGCTGGAATGCCACTGTTGGGTCAAACTCATGGCTGCAGGTTCGGCACCTGCACAAGCCTTCGCTTACCATAAGAAGCTTGCCGCCACACTTGGGGCAAAAATGTCCCAATAGCACGATGGCGTAGTAAAGCTTCCGAACTCGCCCGGAAAAATCCATCACCACATCCATCAAGCGAAACGCCTGCCTTATGATGTCCATTCTTCGTCCAAAGCATTTAATAGCGGTTTGGAATCGTCGGCTGGTTCGGTTGCTATATTGTTCGACTTG
>CAZILY010000331.1:0-1663 GCA_964540175.1 uncultured Pelolinea sp.
TCCACAATTCTTATTTCTTTATCGCTCAACCCAGTTTTCACCGTAAGGATCCTTTGATGGAACAAAAATATGGAGAGTGTCAGATTCATTCCAGGTCATTCCCGTATATCCTCTTTTCGTATTATTATGCGAAACGTATTACGCAACCATACAGAGTGGTAAGTAATAGAATTGCATAATTTCCCTTTATATTTAGCATTATACAGCAGCATTTTTTTATAAGAAAAAGCGTCCTGCGGAAAGGGGAGCAGCTGAAGTTTAACTAATCTGAATAGTGGAATATAAAAAAAGCCCTTACGGGCTTTTCCAGGTGCCCCCAGGGAGATTCGAACTCCCGTTTTAGCCTTGAAAGGGCTGCGTCCTGGTCCCCTAGACGATGGGGGCATCAGCCAGAAATTTTACCATATCTTGGTTATTTATAAAATGGAAAGAGCGCAGGATGATTCACTCATTCAGCGGCTGAACGCATTCCGGGGAGTCATTGCGGGGGTTATTGACCGCCAGCCCAACCGGATGGGCGTGCATCTTATCCGCGGGGTAAGGCGCCAGCATTGCCTGCAGGGCATCCGCGGGCTGATCCGCGAGCCAGTCCCAGCAGTTGGTCTTATCCAGGATGACGGGCATGCGCTTATGCACACGTGCGACAAGATCGTTCGGTGCGCAGGTGATGATCGTGCAGGTGCGGACTGTTTCCCCTTCGGGTGAGTGCCAGGCTTCCCAGATGCCGGCAAACGTAAAAAGCACACCATCCGCGAGCTGGAAATAGGTGGGCCTTCTGGGCCCGCTCTGCTGGGAAGATTTCTGCCATTCATAGAACCCATCCGCCAAGATCAGGCAGCGGCGCTGTTTGAAGGCGTTCCGAAAAGAGAGTTTCTCCTGGATGGTCTCAGAACGGGCGTTGATCATCCGTGAACCGATGGCGGGGTCTTTGGCCCAATGTGGGATCAACCCCCAACGGAGCATTTCTACGTCCCGTGCGGCAGGGTTGATAACGACCGGAATATCCTGAGATGGGGCGATGTTGTAGCGCGGCGTCCATTCGGAGGGCACTTTGCCAAGGTCTAATTCTTGCTGAAAAAAAGCAGGTTCAAGCGTGATCGTGAATCGTCCGCACATGATCTTCCTCCTTGAGAAAACCTGTTTCTAATATATATTATTCTTCGTATATTATTATATAGTGGAATCAGTATTATTTTGAGTACCTGTTATTGAGGAGAAGAATATGAAGATTGTCATTTTAGATGGCGCGTTGGAAAACACACCTAAAAACTGGAGTGCATATTTGAACGGCTTGACTTCAACGCTAAAGGAAAACAATCACGAAGTGATCCATTTCATTTTAAAGGATGATGACATCCATCACTGCACGGGGTGCTTCAAGTGTTGGATGAAGACCCCCGGCATGTGTGTGTTTGATGATGAATCGCGGGAGATCAATCGTGAGGTGATCAATTCTGATTTTGTGTTGTGGGCATCGCCGCTGGTGATGGGATTTCCTACCTCCATACTGAAGAAGAAAATGGACCGCATGATTCCGCTGATCCATCCATACTTTCAGATCGTGCAGGGAGAAACGCACCATCTACCACGTTATGAGCGTTACCCGCTTTTTGGGCTGCTCCTCCAACCGGAAAGTGCAGATAGCAGGGAAAATATCTCGATC
>CAZILY010000332.1:0-1647 GCA_964540175.1 uncultured Pelolinea sp.
TCTGATATTCCGCTTAGTGAATACGGAAGAAAGCAGGCGAAGTTAACGGCAGAAACTTTTAAAGAAGTTAAGGTTGACCGCTTGTATTCCAGTTCGTTATCCAGGGCTATGCAAACAGCAGAGGAGATTGGTAAGGTTACTTCACGCAAAATTGAGCCTGTAGATGGCCTGAGGGAAATGAATTTTGGCTGGATGGAAGGAACGCGTGATTATTGGTCTGTGGTAAAGGAGAAACCGATCCTGGTCATTGTTTACACCGCTTTTAGGCTGGTCAGCGCATTTCTCTCCGGCGAGCGGTTTGGGAAGTTTAAAAGTCGGGTGGTGAACACCTGGGAGAGGATTGTTGCGGAAAACCCTAATGGAATTGTTGTCGTTGTTGCTCATTCTGGTGTTTTGCGAATGATTCTGACGCATGAGTTTGGCGGCAGCTTTTTCTATAACCCGAAGTTCATAATCACAACTTGCAGTGTTAGTGAGGTAGAGCGTGATGAGAATGGAAACATGAGATTGATTGAACTCAGCCGCAATTCACATCTTCCTAAAGAGATTGACCTGTGACTATAAAAGCGTTGATCTGGGACATGGAAGGTGTTTTAATGCTGACAGATGAAAATGATATCTCTTTGACTGTTGCAAAAGCACTAAACGCCCCGTATGAAAAAGTTCGGGAAATTTATTTTAGTAATACAAATGACAAAGTGGATTTGGGCGAGATTACAATGGATCAATTTTATGAGTGTGTGCTGGATACGCTCCAAATTTCCAGAGATAAAAAGCACATTCTTGAAGAGGTATTTAATGAGAAAGCGTATATTGATGCGGATCTTCTGAAACAAATCATGGAGATGGGCAGGGAGTATAAAATTGGCTTGCTTTCCAATTACTCAAATAATCTGCGGCCGAGGATCGAGAAAGAATGGGCGATGGGCGGCGTGTTTGACGAGATCATTATCTCCTGTGAAGTTGGTATGGTTAAGCCTGATCCGGCGATATTTAACCTAATGCTCGATCGCCTCGGTGTAAAAGCGGATGAGTCTGTGTTCATTGACGACCGGATTAAAAACATCGAAGGTGCGAAAAAGATAGGGCTCCACACGATCTTTTTTACCAGCAGAGAGCAGGCCCTGGAAGAACTCGCGCTCATTTTGCAAGTATGAGCGTTTGGGATTGGGTGAGTTCTGTGTTGAAACGAAATTCTCGTGCTGATTGTTTATTAAAAATCATCAGAATCATCTTTTTATGTCATGAATTATCCGCATGAGAAGAAAATAGATTCCTTGTGAATGATAGATATCGTCTGAATATCCGGGAAACATACAAGGGCGTGAATTGTCATTAATGAATCAGACGCATAATTAGGATGAATTCCTTGGTTTAATTATCTTTTGTTTCACCGTACAATTACGTGACAGTTATTATGGAAAAAATGCAATGAAGTTCCACATTATTATTGATCACCCCTGGGATGGCTGCTTTAATTATGTGGTTATGCGTTCGTTTATCGAAGGCATCAAGGAAAATCAGAATGATTTTGATGTTCTTGATCTAAACAAAGAAAAATTTAATCCGATTATGTCTGAGGAAGAACTTGCTGGATATGCTCAGGGGAAGAGTCTTGATCCAAAAATCAAGGAGTATCAAGAACGC
>CAZILY010000333.1:0-1645 GCA_964540175.1 uncultured Pelolinea sp.
GACTAACCTTAAAAACCCGAGCCAAAAACTGAAATGGATCGTTTGTTTTTCTTGCGGATCGCCAGTTTTCTCTATACTCGTTAGATGGAACTAGAAACTCGGCAGCAACATGGTTACATATCCGTTCAGTGTCAACACCTACCGGTTGCATGGCTTCAAAATTCGAAACGCCTTCAAGCCCAAACCATATATGCGCCAACTCATGGACCATGGTAAACATTTGTGCAGCCTTTGCATCACTCCCATTGATAAATATCAACGGAGAATATTTATCTACCAGGGCAAATCCCCGAAATTCTTCTACGTCCAGTTTCCGATGAGTATTGTTTCCTACGACTCCATTAATCACAATAAGAATTCCCACCTCTTCCATCGATTCTCGAAGAAGACGCAGCGCCCCACTCCACGAGGATACTGTATTAGCCCATCCATCCGCCATTCCAAGGACATTTCTCATGTTGGTTGCTGTCTCTGCGGGATCCTTAGTTATGAGAGTTGTGCTAACGAAAGACAGGGGATCAGCACCTTCCTCCATCAAAAAATCCGTCATCCAAACCTGCCGTCGTTGCATGGTCTCAACAGTCTCCAAGAGATCCGGAGATGGGCGATCTCTCCGTTCGTCACCTACAGTCCGTAAATCCGGGATAGGAAGCACATCTTCAGGAGGATTTTCGAGAAAAAAATAGCCCAGGGGAGTTCGGGTAATGGCGGAGAGACGCTCCAATTGCTTCATCGTTGGATACACTTCTTCTTTTTCCCAGAGTTCATACCTAGGAAATCGTTCGGTAAGGTCGTCAATGCTAATGTCAACCCTACCGCGTGCCCACTTCAGCAACTCTGGTTTTATTGGGATTCGTGCCATGGTATATTTTCCCGGATCTGACTTAGTATAATCTTACTCCAATTATAACGTAAAGCGCTATAAAATAGCATTTCTTAGTTATATTACCTTGATGAGTAATAGATTTATTATCACAAATTTACCGAAAAATAGGATGATCGCGAGTTTTATCAATCTACAATCTATTATCATCGAATTCAATATTATATTAATAAAACTAAATCATAATTAACCTGTGTAAAGACAGTTTCACTCATGATGCCCTCTCGGGGATCTTAATATCTAAATCCGATACATCCAGTTCACCGAAAATCAGTCTTGGCAATAGCAGGTCGCGAGTTTCACGAAGTGTATTGTTCTTTTGTGAAAGAGTTTTAATTAATTGATAAATTGGACTTGTTTTTTTGATAAAATTATTAAGTAGGTATGAAGGGACATCAACTGTTTCAAGCCTCATTAAATCCTGCGGATAAACATGAGGCTGGGCTGACCCTTTTTGCAGACCTGTAATTTCTATTTGACGGTGTTTAAGCATCAAATAATAATAATAAACGTGAGGGGTAGCATTGGTATCGACAAATGAACAATCTGAAGCCCATATATCTTCAAAATATAGATTTACAAAACCTGCATTTGCCCCCGATGCACTAACAGTAATAATGGGTTGTTTTGTGTTTGCCTGGTTATGGAAATATGCAGGCTGCAAACCTCCTGCAACTACAGGCACATTCCCTTCTATAACTGTCTTTTTTGTGATATTCTTCCCTTTCTTAATTCCAAGCATTGACCCCAAATCCTTTATAT
>CAZILY010000334.1:0-1613 GCA_964540175.1 uncultured Pelolinea sp.
CAGAAAGAGTCTTTGTATCCACAATCGTGATATTGGCTTCCGGCACCATTTTTACAGCCGCCAGCGCTGAATTGACCGTGCCGCTCAGCCCTGAACTCATGTGAATCGAGAGGATATCCGGGTCCTTTTTCGCGATCTCACGATATACTTTCGCAAATTCACCTGCAGAAGGCTGCGAAGTCACCGGCAGCACATCGCTTTTTTCTAGTTCTACGTAAAACTCATCTGGTGTAATATCAATCCCATCTTTAAAACTTGTTTCACCAAGATTCACTTTCAATGGAACAATTGTTATATTGGCATCGGTTTCGCTATCATGCAGTAATCCTGTATCCGTCGCACTGTCCGTTACTATTCTCATCGTATCTCTCCTTTGATATCCACTGCTTATTATATCCTGCGATTATATATCAAACAGTACTGATTATGTAAATAATTCAGGGTTGGATCTCATATTCCTTAATTTATAAAAACGTGGGCACAAAGTGGACTACAGATAAATTTATTTATTTCCTCTCTATTATTGCCCAGTGGTTATTTCTTCATACGGTCTGGCAAAACGATCCTTATAGGCATTATTTTTCTTTAACTGGTTGTCCCAGTACAGCCGCATAAACGGCATTTTCACCGCCAATTTCATCAGTGGTGTCAAGAGGGGTGAATAGCGTTCTCGGGAAGAAAACACGTTTACTGTCTGTTGGTCAAATCCGCCCTGTACCCCCAGTTGGCGGCCGAGTTCATTCAGAGTAGCGAATAATTTCTTGTTCATCTTCTCAGGCTGAAGGCGCACACCTTCACATCCACCCCGGACCAGTGTCCCTATATAAGGACTGTTTAATCGATCAGCAAGCGCCGCCAGGTACTGCTCCACGTAGCGCGAATGAGCTGATTCCGGGAAACCGGATTGCACCAGGAAGGCAATCGGAGGATTGCTTTCTCGTTTAGTAAGAGGTTCCAGTACCTCAATAAATTCTTTCACGATCCCCGGCATACCATCCGTATATAAAGGAAAGCCAATCAGCACACATTCCGCTTCTGCAAACCTTTTGGCAAATACATCTTTGTCACCTATCGTATACAGATGAGATATTTCCGCTGTATTTCCAGCAATCGATGTAAATCCACTCACCAGATGGTTTAATAAAACAGGAGTATTCCCTCTCTTTCCTCGCGGCGACCCGTTGAATACGGTCAATTTGCTAACTTTCCCAACCCGGGCAGTCTCAGCCCTGCCAATAATTGGCTCAGTAGTAAAATGCTCGTTTTCCAAATCTTCAATCCGCGCTGCTGTTTTCTTAACGGATTCTTCGGTCGTCACAGCAAAACATAATCTACTTTTAATATTTAAAGCCGTGCGGGAGAAGAGCTGCGACACGATCGAGATATTTTCCCTGCCATCTGCACTTTCCGGCTGCAGGAGCAGCCCAAGGAGCGGGTAACGCTCATAGCGGGGTAAATGGTGCGTTTCTCCCTGCACGATCTGAAAGTATGGATGGATCAGCGGAATCATTCGGCCCATTTTCTTCTTCAATATGTAGGTGGGAAATCCCATCACCAGCGGCGATGCCCACAACACGAAATCAGAATTGATCACCTCACGATTGATCTCCCGC
>CAZILY010000335.1:0-1599 GCA_964540175.1 uncultured Pelolinea sp.
GCCCGCAACGAACCCGGAGATTGGCTGCAGATAAATCTGAATGGTACCATCGGATGGGTGAATGCAGAGATGGTCACTACTTCAGCAGCTGTCGAAGAGCTTCCAATCTCTGACCCTGCTCAATAACCGATAAATAAAAGATAAGCAACTGTAAATAGATTACAGTTGCTTTTATTTAAGGATAAAAAACTGCAGGAGCTCAATTAGCACCTGTTTTGAAAACTGTACGTTATTATTATTTTTTATGGATATGCGGTATATTAATATCAGAAAACAAAATAATAAACTTACAGGAGTTGACATGCGTTTTAGCGGATGGGAAATTATCATTGTTCTGGTCATTGTTCTCTTGCTCTTTGGTCCTGGTCGGATCACAAAGATTGCTGGTGAGATGGGAAGGGGTATTAAAGAATTTAAAGAAGGCCTTTCTGGGGAGGGCAGCACTGACGATACAGATAAAGAACAAGACGAATAAAGAATTCAGATAGAGAGTATTGCTCGATGCAGTTATTGGGTATTGGACCACTAGAACTATTGTTTATTGCGGTGATAGCCGTGATCGTCTTAGGGCCAAAGGGCATGGTCAGCGGTGCGCGTGAAGCTGGGAAAGCAATTCGGAAGATCATCCATTCACCGATATGGCATGAAATCGTGGATACATCTCGTGAAATCCGCGAATTTCCCCGGAAAATTGCGCGTGAAGCGGGCATCGAAAAAGACCTGGAAGATCTGCGTCAGTCCACCCGTGGAACGCTTGGTGAAATCAACCGTTCCCATCATCCGAAAAATTCCCCGGTTAAAAAAGTGGAGGGGATTAAAACAAGCACCGAGCCATCGCAACAAGAGGGCAAAAAGTGAACAAGGAAACTCCAATTGGTACTACTCAAGGTTCCGAAAAGCCATTTTGGGACCATGTGGAAGAGCTGCGGCACCGACTCCTGATTGCACTAATCGCTCTCGCGGCGGCAACCGCGGGCAGTTTCCTGTTTGCTGAACGCATCATTGATTTATTGGCGCAGCCAGCCGGTTCTATTGATGCCCTGCAGTCAATTGAAGTGACTGAGAACGTGGCGGTATTCATGCGAGTATCGCTGCTGAGTGGAGTAGCGATCGCGATGCCGGTCATTCTATATGAGCTGCTGGCGTTCATCATGCCGGGGCTTAAGGTAAACGAAAAAAAATGGGTGATTCTGGCAGTTTTTTTTGGAACAATTTTGTTCCTTGCTGGCGCTGCATTTTCTTATTTTGTAATGCTGCCGGCTTCCCTTACATTTTTGTTGCAGTTCCTGGGTGTTGAAACTAAACCGCGATTATCTTCTTATATCAACTTCATCACGAGTCTCATCTTTTGGCTGGGGATTGGGTTTCAGTTTCCTATTCTCGTGTTCTCTCTTGCTAAACTGCGCATTGTTTCCGTGAAAACCCTGGCGAAAGGGTGGCGCTATGCGATCGTTATTATTGCGATATTGGCAGCGGTGATCACACCCACTGTGGACCCGGTCAATATGGCATTATTAATGGCGCCATTATTTTTCTTGTATTTGTTAAGCATTCTGTTTGCCTTCTTCGCTACGCGCGGCGATCGACCGAAGGAATAAC
>CAZILY010000336.1:0-1593 GCA_964540175.1 uncultured Pelolinea sp.
AAGCATTATAAACGTATATTACAAACCTGGTTTTGATAATGATTTGATCACGATTTTTTCTATAGATTGCAACAGGATCTATTGGATACTAACCTGCTGATTAAGAGTCAGTAAAAAGAAGAAACAAGAATAAATATTGTGTACATTGTAAATAAAGAGTGAGTTATTCAACCTGAATAAGCTGAAATCAGTCTATATTTTTCATAATTCTATAAGAATCTCCCAAGAAGGAAAGGCGGAAATAAAACATCATATATCATCACGTTTATAGAATTCTTTCAGGAAATGAGAATTGCACTTGGGGTTTAGATACAAGATATAATCTAATAAAATCAGATTGTTAAATAAAGTGAACATATAAAGGAGAGTGTCAATGCCGGAATTCGGATCGCCCTTTTCGGGCTTAGCAAATCACAGGAAACTTAAAGATCAGGAACTTGTCAGAGCAATTCGTTTTATGGTAGCCGCAGAATACGAAGCAATTCAATTGTATATGCAGCTCGCTGAATCTACAGATAATGAGCTTGCCATTAAAGTACTCCAAGAGATAGCTGATGAAGAACGGGTGCACGCTGGGGAATTTCTTCGCCTCCTCCACCATATCGCTCCAGATGAAGAGAAGTTTTATGCAGAAGGGGCAGAGGAAGTTGAAGAGGAGATCCAGAAATTTAAAGACTAATAGTGGGTTTTGTCTATTAAGAAACTATCAGAAATTTTTTTTAGAATACCCTGTAGCTTGCTGCGGTGATAGGAATTATGAAGATTTTGCTAGTTTATTTCGCAGCGTTTACCAATTAGAAGTTGAGAGCGGCCGTTGTACTTAAGATACGCTGCCTTTGAGCTTGAGAAAAAACTAATGCTATACAAAAAAGACCGGGTTGAATGAAATTGAGATTTGACCGATCGAAGCGAATGATTCTTATGCTGGGAATTATTGCCTTTTTAGAGCAGGCGGACAATTATTACACCGCGCCACTTCTTATAGATATAGCTAAAGATCTCCAGATCCCTATTTCATCAGCAGCCCTATCGGTAACCATGTATATGATTCCTTTTGGCATATTTACTTTAATTATGGGGCCATTGGCTGATAGATATGGTAAAGCTAGAATACTCATTTTGGCATGTTTTGGCGCCGCGATTGCCAGCTTTCTGGACGCGACTGCTTTTAACCTTCTTTCTCTATCTGTATACCGTGCAATTAACGGGACGTTCGGTTGCGCTATTTTACCCATTTCGGTAGCTCTAGTCGGCGAGATTTTTAATGGGCCATCTCGACAAAACACACTTGGAACTGTAATAGGTATGATGTTTCTGGGAGGGGCGATCGTCCCGGCAATTGGTGGAATAGTAGCCTACTATGGGGGGGGGAGATGGGTATATTTATCTGCAGGAATTATGGAGCTCACCGTTGCGTTTATCGCGCTAAAAACTCTGGAACAGCGACCGGGTGTTATCAACAAGCTAAACTTCAAGGATGTGTATGGAAAAGTTCTTGCTAACAAGAAACTAATCAAAATCGTGTCCTTTCTTTTCTTAAATGGGTTTGCGGTTTTTGGAACCTACACTTACTTGGGAAAATTCGTTCAAAAT
>CAZILY010000337.1:0-1586 GCA_964540175.1 uncultured Pelolinea sp.
GGTTGTTAGAAGAAATCAGGAATTCAGGGTCAATCCCGGTCGTCGCATGGAATGAGGAGGGCTCTACTCGCGCGGCTATTTCGTCACGCGTAGAAATTGGAAGTTCAAGAAAAAAGCGAAAAGGGCATCTTGACTCGATAGCTGCTGCTATCTTTTTGCAAAATTTCCTGGACTTGGAGTCAGAAAAATGATTGGAATAGAGAAACAAAAAATGATCCTGGCTTTTTCATTGATCTTCGCTGCGGCTATATTTTTTTCCTGTGTGTATTTCATCGTTATTTGGCTGCCTTCCAGTTCAGCCCAAGTATTTGGTGAGCCTGACACGGGGTTGGATACATCACATCGAATTATTCTTAGCGCTCGTTTGCTAATACATCGGAAGGATTTGACCATTAATCTTGAATTAGGTGATCGTCCAATACCATTTTCAATCGACTCTGGCCAATCAGCCAGCATGGTTGCAGAAAAACTAGAAATTATAGGAATCATTCCTGAAGCGGATTCCCTGGTTAATTATTGGCTATATAAAGGACAAGACCGATTGATACAAACAGGAGTGTATTTGATTCAACCGAATACAACTCCACTTTCAATTGCAATTAATCTGGTGAATAATTCTCCCGAAGATATTCATTTTGCTTTTTTAGCGGGATGGCGGAAAGAGGAAGTTGAAGACCTCTTGTATAACACAAATATTTTTCCACATGATGTAGATTTCCAAGAAGTAGAAAAATTGAGTCTTGGTTCTTGTTTCCCCCTAGAATTGCAACCATTTTCTTCAATAGAAGGGTTTTTATTCCCGGGAGAGTATCAATTGGCAAAAAGCCTTTCACAAGAGGAAATCCTTTGTTCTTTCACTGAGAAGTTTTTTGAATCAATCCCACCGAATTATGAAGATTTGGTTAATGAACAAGGATTAACTTTATATGAAGCAGTGATTCTTGCGTCAATAGTCCAAAGAGAAGTTATCAATCCAGAGGAAGCACCTCTCATAGCTGGCGTTTTCATAAACCGTTTGAATGCTCATATGCTGCTTCAAAGTGATCCAACAGTACAGTATGCGATTGCATCAGACGGGAAACAATTGGATTGGTGGAAAAGCCCATTGGAATCTAGTGATCTACAGTTAGATTCTCCTTATAACACATATATACATAATGGTCTCCCTCCTACACCAATCTGCAATCCTGACCTAAACTCGCTTCTTTCTGTTGCATTTCCTGAGAAGACAAATTACCTTTTCTTTCGGGCATCCTGCGACCAATCGGGCAGCCATGTTTTTAACGAAACGTATCAACAGCATGTGGAAGCTGCGTGTGATTGATTTTTAAAAACAATAAAAAGGATCATGGTTTTAGGTACGCAGTAAATATTTATTTAAACTATTTACTGACTATATCCCAGCCAATCAAATTCTGAGAAATTTCAGCAGCGATTATTTATTCTCTGGTAAGGAAATATTAATAACCAGAGAGTTAATTGGTGCGGAGATTATTTTTATTGGAAATCGTCAATCCCGTAATTGAGTAGAAAAATGTGCCAGATCAAGAGAGAAAATCAAAGTATTATTTTTTTATGGATCGATT
>CAZILY010000338.1:0-1572 GCA_964540175.1 uncultured Pelolinea sp.
ATGGGAAAATGACGGAAAGCAGGATCAATTTGTGCAAAGTTTAAAGAGCATGTCCGTCAATTTGTTATTAAAGCAAGCCCCATGGACTGATGCGTATCCTCACATCATGGATAACATAAGAAACATGAATGTCCTCCACAAAAATTGCGCCCCCAATGTCCATATTATTGATCCCGATGTTCCCATAATGTTTTGTATTGGAATTGCAGATATCATCGTATCTGACGAGTCGAGTGTAATGTTCGAAGGATTATTTTTAGATGTCCCCAGCGTTGCTGTCACAGATTGGAAAATACCCGATTGCTCTCCACCACGGGATCCAAGTGTTCCGTTTGATTTTGTATATAAAACAGATGCAAATGGTCTGAAAAGTAAAGTTGAAGACATACTATTCAATATCGATCAGGCCAAGGGTAAAATCAAAAAATTAAAGGAAGATAATTTTGAAAATTTGGGAACAAGTTCACAGGAAATCATGGATTTAGTAGATAATTTGGTGCAGACCAATGCCGTTGGTATGAACCCTGTAGCTCCAAGGCATAAGGTAAAACATATCGGATTTTTATTAAAAATGCGGCGCCAATATCGGCAAAAGAGATCATTGCTTAAAATTCGTCTAAATAATTCTCATCAGACCTGCCATAAAATATCTGAAAGGAAACAATAGAGTGAAAAAAGATATCAGGGATATAATTGAGAACGACATTGATCTTGATAAAAATTCTGTATGGGTACTTCCAGGTCAAGAAAAATTCCAATACTCAGATGGCGCTGCATCCGAGAAGTACCTGAAAAGAGCGTTTTTATCAGCAAATGATTTGAGTTCAAATTCTTATGAATTAGAAAATTGGATAAAAGATTGGCCAAGCGAGTACCATTTGTCAAGGAAGCGAGCACAGCTTCTCCGCGGATTCGACTTTGATAAAACAAAAAAGGTTCTTGAAGTCGGCTGTGGCTGCGGTGCGATTACCCGTTTCCTGGGGGAAACATTTGATGATGTCGTGGCTATAGAAGGAAGTATAAAAAGGGCAGAGCTTGCACGTTTGCGTACGAAAGGCATGGATAACGTTTCTATTCTTTGCGCGCCGTTTCAAGAGATAAAGTTTAAATGCCGCTTCGATATGATTTTTTGTATCGGGGTATTCGAATACTCGAGTATGTTTATTGATGCCGATGACCCACATGATTTTATTCTACAATATTTTAGCAATATGCTAACACCTGATGGTGTTGTTGTTATTGCCATAGAAAACCAGTTTGGACTGAAGTATTTTTCATCAAGCAAAGAAGATCACACAGGCATTATGTTCGATGGACTGGAGGGGTATCCCAGTTATGGGGCCAGAAAAGTACGAACGTTTGGGTATGGTGAATTACGAGAGCTATCTTTAACATATTTTAATAATTGTCAATATTTCTTTCCATTTCCTGATTACAAAATGCCGACGTGTATATTAAGTGAAGAGTTTTTACTAAGTGGAAACGCTGGTGAATTGATCTCTCAAATCGATTCTCACGATTATACAGGAGTGACTAAATCTCTTTGGGATGAGCGTTTGGTATTACTCGAAT
>CAZILY010000339.1:0-1571 GCA_964540175.1 uncultured Pelolinea sp.
CTGTCAGCGGTTGATTCGATTGATTTGATCGACCAGATGGCTGCTTATGATACGGTACCGGTTAAAAAATCTGAATGGGTACGCGCCATGGAAAAGAAGAACGGATCTTAGATAATTTCTTCCGCAGATTATTTTTGAGAGCGCGTGTTCTTCAGGATGCAGGCATTTCAAAAATGCGGTAGCGGCGCAGAGGCTTAGCTCCTAATTTAACAATGGCATTATTCATGGGTTCATTGTCCTCAAGCACATAATTGATCTCCATGCGCATGGTTGGACTAAAGCAGGACTCATATAAAGCCCGATAGATGAGACTGTCCACTGCTTTACCGTGGTACTCTGGGATGACACCCAACGCGAACATACGGTAGTGGGTGAGCTTTGGTAAACCAAGTATCAGTTTTATCCATCCAAAAGGAAACAACTTGCCATTGATCCGCTTTAAAATTTGATTGATGTCTGGCAGAGCTATTCCAAATCCGATTGGTTTCCCATCGTTGTTTTCTGCAAACATGACCGCTTTTTCATGCAGGATGGGTTTCAGATCATTAGCAAGTGCCTCTGCTTCCGCATTTGTCACCGGCGCGTATCCCCAGTTATTCATGAGACTTTCATTGGATAGGGTGATGAATTTTTCAACATCGCATTCATAATCTTTCATATTTAGCGGCCGGACGTGGATATTATATTTTTGAGCCACGCGATCAGTGAGTTTTAATATCCGCTCAGGGATCTGGTAACCATCCCGCGCGTCGATGACATAAACGAGAAGGTCTTTAATTTTCTTAAGTCCGTAGGCGTCAAACTGGTCAATGGTATAAGGCGGGTTGTATGGAGCCATAATAACCGGCTGGGGTTCAAACCCTTCAACCACAGCGCCCCATTCCTGCGAGACAAAACTCCAGGGACCGCGCATTGTGCTCATTCCCTGTTCAAGCAGCCAGGTGCGCGCGGCATCCAGAAGTAACCTGGAAGCGGTTTCATCGGGCGGGCACTCGTAATATCCAAACAACCCGATTGGTTTTCCCCAGAATTCATTTGCAAGGGTGTCAATGAAAGCGGCGATCCTGCCGACTACTTTCCCGTGATCCTTCAATAAAAATAGCATGTAATTGCAGTGGTCAAGAAATGGGTTCTTAGCAGGTTTGAACTGATTGTGCAGTTCGCTTTTTAATGGCGGCACCCACATCGGGTCAGATTGGTATATCTTGAAAGGCAGGTTGATGAAATCATTTAAATCTTTTTTTATGGCTGATGGATATATTTTCATGTTGCACTCATTTTCGATGATGGTTTTAAAAATTATATAATAACTGAAAGATTCTGTTGATTGTTGATGTGCTCTTTTATTGAGAGTCTGGAATCGTGATTACTGAGAGGGTGTACATCATAAACAATTTTGTAATCGTGCAATTATCCTTTCAGTACCGGGTTATTCCAGAAAAGAGGAAGGGACTCCTTAACTATTCCCGGCAAGCATATAAATGATAAAATATACCTAAAGGGACAATTATTCATGCATTATCAATTCCCGGGTTTTACGATAGCGTATGCTGTTTCAGCAGTGCTTTGTT
>CAZILY010000340.1:0-1567 GCA_964540175.1 uncultured Pelolinea sp.
ATTCTTTGATGATGTTAAGGGATTCGAGCTTCTCGAAATAGCGCTGGATGGTCGTAAAGCTCCCCATGGCCAGGTCTGCTTGTGCCTGTGTGATTGAAGTGATTGGTTCGCCAATTAAGTAATCTACTACGCGTTCCAGTTTCGCCCGGCTGCGGACCCCGGAAAGCTGGGCTTGATATTGCGCCCGAATTTTTTGTAGGAGGGTGATTCGGCGGCTGGCATCATCCGCCTGGCTGTGCACCCCATCTAGAAAGAATAATAACCATGCCTCCCATTCACCTCTCCGGCTGACTGCCAGTAACCGATCGTAATATTCCTGGCGGTTGGCTTCAATAAAATCGCTTAAATATAATATTGGTTGTGAGAGCAATTTCCACGCGACCATAAGGAGTGTGATTATCAAGCGGCCGATGCGCCCATTGCCATCCAGGAAGGGGTGAATGACTTCAAATTGATAGTGGATCATCCCGACGCGCAGCAGCGGGGGAATATCACAATCCTGATGGATAAATAGTTCAAGATCCGATAAGCAGGTGGCCATCTTGCCAACAGGCGGCGGGACATAGCGCGCGGACTCAAGCGGTGCACCCGGCCTGCCGATCCAATTTTGACTGCGGCGCATTTCACCGGGTGTCATTAAATCACCGCGCACTCCCCGCATTAAAATTGCATGAATTTCCCGGATGAGGCGAATACTCACAGGAAGAGATCCTAAACGTTCCAGCCCATAATCCAGCGCTTTTACATAGTTATACACTTCGTGCGCATCCCGCGGATCTTCAAAAAAACTGAGCTGCCCAAGCTCAAAAGCTAATAATTCATGAAGGGATGTGCGTGTGCCTTCAATCTGTGAAGAGAACACGGCCTCCTTTCGCGCAAACGGCCTGGCGACCACGTGCGGCACAGGGAACGCATTGCCTATTTCTGCCAGACGCGCAATACTGCGGTCTGCTTGAGAAAGGGCAGACAGTAATTTGTTGGACCAGGTGATGTTCGGCGGAAGCGGGGCAGGCACAAACGCAAGATACCCCTGCGGGGTTTTAAGCACCTTCCCGGGAGCGTTAATTGAAAAATCTGCTTTTTTCATGGGATTCACCTGATCATAAAATGAAAATAAGAAAAACGGTAATTTTCATTTTATATCAATAGTGAAAATAAAACAAGTTGTATTTTCACTATTTCTGTTGGAAAATGCGAGAAATGCAATGCGGCCGGGGTTTCATTTCGGTTGTTTTCAACGATCGTTCGCAGATGGAGAACGGTGAATGCTGAACGCGGGCGGTGGTGTGGGTGGCGCCTGGATTTGCAAGGGCAGTTGGTTTTTCGAGTGTCGGTGAGAGAGATCGCTTGCGCTGTTAGGTTTAGGTGTGTTCCTAACGCACCCCGCCACTGGCATTTCCCAGAAACACAGCTCAGGAGGTGCGGTGGAAGCGTTTCTTTAGAGATGAAGCGCTGATATCCTGTGTGAAATTTAGTATATTCCCGGGATCAACTTGTATTTGACGCGGGTTTGATACTCTCGATATCCGTCCATGCCCTTGACAAGCATTTCCTCTTCAAACTGTAT
>CAZILY010000341.1:0-1557 GCA_964540175.1 uncultured Pelolinea sp.
TTTGGTTTTCATGGGTATTTTTTTCTCCCGGTTTTTATTCTGAATATGATGAATATATTATTCTTGATGATTGATTAATTCGCTTTTGATCAGTGTCATGAAGATGTCCACGATCTGGGGGTCAAAGTGTTTGCCAACCTGGTTCTGAATGTGGTTGAGGGCTTTCTTGGCAGTCCATGCTTTTCGGTACGGGCGGTCAGAAGTGACCGCGTCCCATACATCAACCACTGCGAAAATTCGTCCGCTGAGAGGTATCTCTTCGCCCTTCAATTTTCCGGGATACCCTGTGCCGTCCCAGCGTTCATGGTGGCAGTACGGGATATCCAGCGCGGGGCGCAGGTACGCGATGGGATACAGCATTTCATATGCATACACAGGATGGAGGCGCATGATTACCCATTCTTCATCAGTCAGAGGGCCGGGTTTGAGAAGGATAGAGTCTGGAATGGCCATTTTACCGATATCATGCAGCAGGGCGCCCCGTCGGATGTGAATCAATTCTTCTTCCTGTATTCCTAATACTTGTGCGATGCGTAGTGTCATTTCGATCACGCGCTGTGTATGGCCTTCTGTTTCTTTATCCCGCATGTCGAGGGCTTTGGACCAACCTTCGAGAGTAGTATCATAGGCGAGCGTGAGGTCTATGTTCGAGCGGTGCAGATCTTCCATTAAACAGGTGTTATCGATTGCGAGCGCTGCCTGTCCGCCCAATGTTTCCAGAAAGTTATACCATTCTTGATCAGGGTTAAGTGGAGTGCGGTTGAAGATATCCAACATCCCTTTGACTTGTCCTTTGGCAATCAGCGGCACGCTGTAATAACTGATGAAATTTTCTTCCTGCATCATATTGATTTATGCAAAATCGTCATCCATTTCGGCCAGATTAAGTGCCTGTACCAAATGGCGTTCCATGGCTGCTCTTCCAGATAGCTCATCTCCCATCTGCAGTGAATAATGTTCAATTGTGCGTGTGCGGAACCCACGGCTGGCTGTATATTCCAGCATGGTTGATTTGGGATTTAGCAGCAGTACAGCCGCGGCATCTATTTGCAGCTTTTCAATTACCTGGTCTAAAATGATATTTAAAGTTACCCGCAAGTCTAAACTGGAATTGATCACCAGGTCAATATCGTGAAGTGCTTTCAGCCATTCAATTTGGCGCTGAGATTTTTCTGCTAATTGGGCGTTATCAACTGCGTTAGCCAACTGTGCGGCCAGAGATTCAAGCAGGCGCTGATGGTTTTCATTAAATACATTGGGAGCGAATGCCTGCACTGATAATCCGCCGACGACTTTCCCCTGCGCGATTAGCGGCACACCCAACCATGAGCGAGCTGATTTTTCGCTGGAAGGTGATTTTACCGGAAGGGTGTCCACTGTAAGATCATAGGAAAGGAAGGGCTTTCGTTGTTGAATTACCCATCCGATTAATCCGCTCTCGGATTTCTCTAATGTTCTACCCAGCCACTCATTGATAGGTTTTCCTTCTTAAATTACAAAATCAATCTTACTGGACTCATTCTGAATGTCGTATTCCATAAGCATGAATGTATACAG
>CAZILY010000342.1:0-1545 GCA_964540175.1 uncultured Pelolinea sp.
GTGATAAACAGACTTACTATAAGCTATCAATGTGTGGTGATGAGGCAGATTCACCTGTGGATATGGCTGAAACGTATTTTGCTAATGGTGCTATGCATGGCGACTTGGCGTTAATTGAATCGAGTCTTTCTACACGCGCTTTTATAAACTTGGTTAACCTTGGTATGCCATTTCCGCGTGATGAATATGGGCAATTCATTGGTTACAAAACTGATCATGACCCACGTCAGCGAGCAACATCGATCGGACCATACACATCGAGGGAGATGTGCCGTGTATTGATTGAGCAGGTTAAATCATTGAAAATACCTATACGCGAGGGGCGAAATGCGGTCGAAATAGTTACTTCTGAAGAAAAGTCAAAAAGAGCTTGTGGATTATTGGTAGTTACTGATGATGGCGAACTTGAAGCCTATATTTGTGAAAATTTGATTTTTGCTGTGGGTGGACCGGGCGGTATCTATCAAGCAAGTGTCTATCCGCCTGTCCATACTGGCGCGATTGGATTAGCACTAATGGCTGGTGCGGAGGCAGCAAACCTTCCTGAATCCCAATATGGTTTGGCTTCTACCAAATTTCGCTGGAATGTGTCTGGTACTTATATGCAGGTGATTCCACGCCTAATAAGTCGGGCTGCCGATGGGATTTCCGATGAAAAAGAATTCTTGCAGCCGAATTTTGATTCAATAGGTGAAATGAATGGCATGGTTTTCCTTAAGGGATACCAGTGGCCGTTTGATGCAAAAAAGGTGATTGGGGGTTCATCGATTATTGATATTTTGGTTTTTATTGAAACAATCATTAATGGTCGGCGTGTCTATCTTGATTTTCGCGAAAATCCTGAAGGATTCACTATTGAGGATCTTCCAGAAGAAGCGAAAATATATTTGGAACGTTCAGGTGCTAACCAGGATTCACCAATCCAGCGGCTTGCGCATATGAATCCTGATGCTATTGCTTTATACATGGAACATGATATCGATCTTTATAAAGAACCATTAGAAGTAGGCGTGTGTGCGCAGCACAATAATGGTGGTTTAGCGGGCACTATTTGGTATGAGTCTACTAATTTGAAGCACATGTTCCCGATTGGTGAAGTAAATGGTTCCCATGGGGTCGCACGACCGGGCGGCTCCGCATTAAATGCTGGACAGGTGGCTGGTTTTCGTGTGGCTGAATTTATTTCCAATCGGTACAACAATTGGAGTATTACAGAGGAGTTGGCGGTTAATGCGATCAAAAAAGCTTTTTTACATGTTGTAGAATGGTTGGAAGCCGGTCAAAAATCAACATTGGAATGGGGAGCAGAACAAAAAAAATTGCGTGAGCGGATGACAAAATACGGCGCGCATATCCGGAGTAAAGATGGGATTGAGAAAGCCGTAATTGAATCTAGAAAGCAATATCGGGTAATTGCAGAAAAAGGATGCCATTTTAATCATAAAAAACAAATGAAATTTGCTTTTCGTGTTCGGCAGCTTTGTTTTGCTCACCAGGTATATTTAGATGCGATTCGTTTTCAAATTGCTGAAGGTGTAGGTAGTC
>CAZILY010000343.1:0-1526 GCA_964540175.1 uncultured Pelolinea sp.
GCCAGTATATGATACAAGCCATAATAAGCGTCAAGCAGCTACTGGTGTTACGCTTTGCCTGTAGATCACGAGCCGTTATTTTTCCCTGTTTTCCGTATGCGACTTGGCGAGCAAACGCGCTGGTCGGTTCGGAGAATCGGGCCGCTTTATGCAATTATTGGCTCTTGATCTATAATTATTAATAGCAGAATCGGCGGCAGGTGAGCTCATCCATTAGGCGCTTGAGTTTAATTATTTTTGATCTTGAGGTAATTATGAAACTCAAAGTTCAAAGTATTACAATTTCAGTATTTATCTTGATAATTTCATCTTGCAGTAAATCCAGTTATGGCATCGCTACCGCAACAAGTCCAACAACCAACACTCCTACAATCCAAATAACTTATGCCCCTTCCCTAACTCCTTCCCCAAAACCTACCATTACCACAACCCCAGTCCCAACTGAAACAATCGCAACTTGCCCATCAACTCCAACGATAGATATTTTTGAGAATGGACTAATCTGGACAGAATTTCTCATCCCTGACAAAAGATATTACCATGTCGTACCTGACATTGCATTGCTCAAAAGCTGTCTCGATTTCCCCAAATTTGATGAGCATGATAAGGAAATATACGGGGAAAGAGTTAATAACGATTCAATTTCTGATCTAAGTTTAGAAATTGGTGATGATCTATATGAGACAAAATATGACGAGACAGTTGGGTGTTGTGATTATGATTTATTTAAGAATGGCAAAATAATTCTACAAACTCATGCTCCACATATTGCATAGTTATTTATGTCAATCTTCTGATAAAAGAAGGAAGCGTCTTCCTCATCTTAATATATCCAGTTCACACCGTCTTCAATAAATTCAAAAGTCAAGATATCTGGTTTGTAATCTTTGGTAGCACCATCCCGTGTGCATGATATTTCATATGTGTGCGTTCCCTCATGCGCCAATTCTTGTGGAGTCAAACCGCCAGAGTTCTATTCCAGAGGTGCTGTTGGTACTGCTTCAAGCACAGGCGGTGTTTCAACTTAAGGCGACGTTTCAGCCGACGATGATGCTTCACCTAGAGGCAATGTTT
The DNA here is from genome assembly GCA_964540175.1 of uncultured Pelolinea sp. GTDB lineage: Bacteria > Chloroflexota > Anaerolineae > Anaerolineales > Anaerolineaceae > Pelolinea. Next base: position 1,075 of record CAZILY010000343.1, read on the forward strand.
CCACATAGGACAAACGCCCTTCTTCAAAACCAGCCGCTAATCCTTGAATGAAAATGAGTTCCCCTGTGATCAGATTATCATCTACGTTTTGGACAAAAAATCCTGTTTCCCCTCGAATATTAAGGAGCGCGTCCAAATTCATTTCCGCAGTAAATCCTTGCGGTGAGTAGGGCGTGTGCCCTAAACCCTCGATTTGGATTGGCGTACCATTTCTCTCTGTAAATTTATCCCCATTCCGAAAAACGATCTCGTAGCCACGCGCGTCATAATACCAACTTTCGTGCCGCATCGAAAACATCTCTCCATCTGGCAACATTTCGTCAAAAAAGAAGATCGTAAAACGGTCCGGAAAGCCATACTCGTCTACATACGCCTGTTGCGTCGCACTTAGCTTATATTTTGGTTCTATAATCATTAAATACTGGCACCGGCGCCAGGTGCCCTTCTCAGGA
>CAZILY010000344.1:0-1511 GCA_964540175.1 uncultured Pelolinea sp.
ATTGACGAAATATGAATGAAAGTTCAATAATATTGATTTTTGATGTGCCTGATAAAATCTGAAACCCGATTTTAGAAACCACAGGAGAAGATTTGCCAATAATTTGCCTGGAAAAAAGAAAGAAATTACCTGAAGCAGGGTATTGTTCTTCAAGAGAAACAAGATGAATATTTCCATTCATGATCAAGCGATTTTGGCCTGCCGGCGGTTGCTAAGTCAATTGAATCGCGATCCGGCTACCCCAACATATGGTTGTTTCGATCGAAGGTACTGGGCGTGGAAATTAGTGGACTTCCCCGAAGCTACCTTCCAACGTAATATTCAATCCCTCTGTTGGTTTATGGAACAGCCAGAAATAAAAGATTCCGATAATCTTTTTGAATCCATAAAAGCAGGGTTTCTCTATGCTTTTAAAATTCAGCATCAGGACGGCTCATTTGACCAGGCATATCCAAACGAGCACAGTTACGGCGCTACGGCTTTTCTTCTTCCCAACCTGATAACTGCATACCAGAAGATCAATAAATTCCTCTCACATGATGAAAGAATGTTTGCTGAAAATAGGTTAATGCGATCAGCTGATTTTCTTTATAAAGGTGCTGAGCTGCATGGGTTCATTGCCAACCACCTCGCCGGCGCTGCGTTAGCGCTTCTAAAATCCCATCAACTATTCGGAGATATAAAATACAAGTCTAAATCTAATAATATTGTGGACAGAATTATTGAAAATCAATCTAGTGAGGGCTGGTACCAAGAATATAACGGCGCTGATCCTGGCTATCAGACTCTGTGCATGTATTACTTAGCGCAAATATTCCAAGCTGACCGCTCAGACAAGCTGCATGAATCCCTGGAAAGATCATTGCATTTCTTGCAATTCTTTGTTCACCCAGACGGAACTTTCGGCGGTGAATACGGAAGCCGAAGAACTGAAATTTATTATCCGGGAGGAATAGCGATACTAGCACAAGAATTCCCGGTTGCGGCAGAGATGCATTCTTATATGAAAGAATCAATCAGAACTGGTAACACAGTCAATCTGACAGATATTGATATGGGAAATTTAGCGCCATTATTATCCAATTATATTGCGGCTGCTTCAATCGGAGAAAGCGCAAGTGCAAGCCCTTCACTTCCAATCAAGCAAAAAGAAATCACTCGATTTTACAAATCCGCTGGGCTCGCAATCATAGCAAAACCGGCATATTACGCCATTCTGGGTATCTCAAATGGCGGGATATTGAAAGTTTTTAATAAGAAAACAAATAGATTAGTTTATGATGATTGTGGTTTACTCGGTGAGACCAGCAATGGGCACAAGTTTTCAAACCAGATAACCAACCTGAGCAATCCAATAAATTGGGATGGAAATGTATTTGAGACCATGTCTTCCTTTAATAAAATTCCATCCCAATTCCCAACTCCTTTCAATTATCTTCTATTGAGAATTGCTAACTTGACCTTTATGCGTTGCCGATTTCTAAACGAAGGGGTAAAAAAAGTGTTAGTAA
>CAZILY010000345.1:0-1503 GCA_964540175.1 uncultured Pelolinea sp.
AGGTGCTCTCCCAAATATTAAACGTGCCCATGCTCTCCGGCGCTTTGGTAACCTACATATTTTTCAGGTTGCCAACCAATATTCCAAATCGTCTGGTTGGTTTTGGTTGGGCTTTGACTTTCATCAGCCTGATCCCCCTGGCCAGTCTGCTGTTCTACATACCCGAAAAGGCTAAAATTTGGGCAAAGATCATCAAACGCCAACGAACAGCCAGTTTTGTGCTTATGATTATCAGCTATCCAATCGGTTTTATCGTTTTGAAGTTGATCAATGCACCCCGAATCTTTGAAGCCATCGCTGTCAACTATACCCTGATCACCCTGGGATTGATTATTTTTAATTTGATCCTGCGCTATAAAGCCAGCGGTCACTCTGCCGGTGTTGCCGGCCCTGTGGCAGCCATGTTCTACTTTTTTGGCATCCCGGCTGTTCCTCTGGTTGCCCTAATTCCGCTAACGATCTTCGCCCGTGTTGCCGCCAAGGGTCATAATCTCTGGCAGCTCGTTGTGGGAGCAGTGATGTCAATCTCTATCACTTTATTAGTTCTGATCATGTACGGGTTTGACCTCTTTGGTCAATTGCAGTAATTAAACAGAAAAACATGACTTGAGGAGTTAATCTTGGCTTATAAATCGGATACCAGTTTAGCATCGAGCAGCATCGGCGAGATCATTGCCAACAGCATCACCCACGGGATTGGCGTCGGCTTGAGCATCGCTGGACTGGTCATATTAATTGTGAAAGCTGTTAAAGAAGGAACAGGTTGGCACCTGGCCGGGTTCCTAGTTTTTGGGATCTCACTCCTGCTGCTTTACTCTGCATCCACCATATATCACTCGTTTGCCTCCAAACCCTGGAAAGGGATTCTCCAGCGCCTCGATCATGCCATGATCTATTTCCTGATCGCTGGGACCTATACTCCCTTCTTGCTGACCAACAGCAGAACAAGGCTGGGATGGATTGTGTTTGGTATCGTCTGGGGCTTATCCTTTGTCGGATTGATCATGAAACTGGCCTTCAGTAAAAGATTTGAAAAACCCACCGTCTGGTTGTATTTATTAATGGGTTGGGCCGGTATGGTTGTGTTTTTTCAACCAGGGCTACAGCTAGGCACCCGAACGATCGTATTCCTCTTGATTGGCGGTGCCTTTTATTCTTTGGGGATCATTTTTTATCGCTGGGAAAAATTGCCCTACAGCCACGCCATCTGGCATCTATTTGTTCTGGGCGGCAGTATTTTTCACTATTTTTCAATCATGCAGCTTGTTTAAAATTTTAGGGATTGAGTCATTTTGGAAGGACTCAATCCCTTTCAGAACAAAGAAAAACGGGAGATAATATCTCCCGTTTTTTTATTTAGATATTTTTCACTTAATAATATGTAATTCCTATCGCTCAAATCCAGTCTTGATCTTCTCATAGGGCTGGTGATTAAACGGGCAAACCTTCACACAGACAGAACAGCCATAATACTTGTTGAAATACAGAAAACCAATTTCGTTT
>CAZILY010000346.1:0-1503 GCA_964540175.1 uncultured Pelolinea sp.
AAAATAACGGGAGATTAATCATCTTCCCGTTTTTTTTATTTTATAAAGGCAGAAAAATATGTTTGAAAAAGAACAAAATGAAATTCAGGAACAAATTGAAAATATTCTTGAAAGTAAAGATATATCTAAACAACCGTTTAAATGGGTTTGGATACCTTTTAGCGGACACTGGGGAATTTCTACCTCATTCTTTTCAACCGCTTCCTTAGAAGCCAGAAAGCAAAAAGGAATAAATGTTCGCCAGCGTGCTACAGAAATTGCCGATCAAATTGCTACAGGTCTCAAGCTGCCATCCGCATTTGAAAAAGTAGAAGCAGTTAATGGATATTTAAATCTTTATTATGATTCTGCTGTATTTGCGAAGCGAGTAATTGACGAAGCAATAAATAAAGGAGATAGGTTTGGGTGTGGATATTCAACAGGCAAGAAGGTCATGGTCGAGTATTCACAACCAAATACACACAAAGCTTTCCATGTTGGACATCTCAGGAACATGGTTTTAGGCTCATCTATTTGCGAAATACTTGAGTTCTCTGGCGTTGATGTCGTGCGAGCAAACTATATTGGGGACATTGGGTTGCATGTAATTAAATGGCTGTGGAATTATTTAGAGTTCCATAGTGGAGAGATACCTCCGCAGGAGGGAAAGACCCGATGGATGGGGGGATTATACGCTGAGGCAGCTAAGAAGATTGATGATAATCCAGAGTATGAAACCCAAGTGCGTGAATTATTTAGACTTTGGGATGAAAAAGATTCGGAAATTGTTAAATTATGGGAAAAAACCAGGCAGTGGTCATTAGAAGCTTTTGATGAGGTTTATGAATTACTGGGAATTAAATTTGATAAGGTGTATTTCGAAAGTGAACTTGAAGAGCCGGGAAAAGTAATTGTCGACCAATTGATTAGTGATGGTATTGCTCAAGATGAACGTCCAGAAGGTGCGGTCATTGTTGATCTTGATGCGATTCTGGGCACTGAAGAAGAATATCGTGTGTTGGTTATATTGCGATCTGATGGCACGTCTCTATATCCAACAAAAGATCTCCCCTTAGCAATTATGAAGTTTTCCGAATTTGACCTGGACAGATCGATATATGTGATAGATGTTCGCCAATCACTGTATATGAAGCAAGTCTTCAAAATACTTGATCTGATGGGAAAAAAATGGGCAAAGGATTGCCACCATTTGGCATATGAGATCGTGAATCTTCCTGGCAACGTGACGATTGCATCCAGAGAGGGAACAGTTGTCTTACTAGAAGATTTGATTTCTGAAGCGGAAAAAAGAGCCTATAAAATTGTTAAAGATAAGAATGCAGGTTTAGGTGAAAACTTAAAAAAGGATATTGCACAACAAGTGGCGATTGGGGCGATTAAATATTCTCTTCTTTCTAGAGATAATACGAAGGTGATCACGTTTGACTGGGAAGCTGCAATGAACGTAAATGGGCAAGCAGCACCTTATATTCAATACGCAGCAGTAAGGGCAAATAGCATACT